>DAIDKA010000348.1 GCA_027451085.1 Gammaproteobacteria bacterium | reverse complement strand
CTCAGCAGCGCGATCGAGCGGCCTTCCTCGTCCGTCAAGGGCACGGCGGCGCCCGAACGGAAGCCCAGATCGGCACCGATCGCCTTCCAGGGGCTGGTCGACGCTTCGACGGCCCAGGCATCTGACACCACGATGCGGCCGCTACGCCAGGCCCGCCCACCGGGGCCCTGCCCCTCGGGCCGGTTCTCATCGACGCTGATCTTCGGGGCGATCCCGTTCATCATCGCCTGGTGGTACCGCTGGCCGGAGGCACCGTACGAATCCTCGATCTGCAGCGTGCCGCAACCGTCGACCCGCGCGAAGAACGCGGATATCTCGCCGTCGACACTGCAGATCGCCGCCATCGCACCGCGCATCAGGTCGGACAGGTTCGCGGTCCCCTGGATCAGCTGGTCGATGCGCGAGCCTGCTTCTGCGGCCTGCAGCGCGATGCGCCGGTAGCTGAAGACCTGACCGCGCAGGTCGAGCAGGATGCGGCGACCGACCACGCGCATGACCCGCTCGCGTTGCCGGGGCTCCGACAGTACGGGCTCGAGCATCCGCGACAGATCGCGCTGGTAGATCGTGTAGGCGTCGATCAGCCAGAGCACGTCAACCCCCACCAGCGCGTGGGCGCGCCCGGCCTTCTGCGCAGCCTCGAGATGTCCTTCGCGGGTCAGCTTCGGGTCAAGCAATGACTGCAGATGGCGAACCTGCCGCGCCTGCAGCTCGGCGAACTCCACGGAGGTGAGCCGCTGCAGTATTTCCGCGGCCTGCGCCACACTGAACAATGCGTCGTAGAACCGGGCCGCGAAGCGCTGCGATAAATCCTGGGCCGCCGCCTGGACTTCCTCCAGCGGCTCGCAAGCCTCTGCATCGTAGGCGTCGTACTGCTCTTCGTCTTGAAACACGATAAGCCCCCCCTGCGTCCCGCCCGGGCCAGCCCCGCGCCAAGGCTGGCCCCGCGGCAGGCTAGAACGGGTACTGACGCGGCGTGGTCTGGATGGTGATCCAGCGCAGTTCGGTGAACTCGTTGATCCCGGCGCGACCGCCGAAACGGCCGTAGCCCGAGGACTTCACGCCGCCAAAGGGCATCTGCGCCTCATCCTGCACCGTGGATGAGTTGATGTGCGTGATGCCCGAGTCCAGGCGCTTGGCCAGCTCGATGCCTTTGGCGATGTCGCGGGTGAAGATCGCCGAGGACAGGCCATACTCGGTGTCATTGGCCACCGCCAGGGCCTCCTCCGCGGACTTGACGCGGATGATGGAGACGTGCGGCCCGAAGGTTTCCTCGCGGAACAGTTCCATCGCAGGCGTCACATGATCGACCACCACGCCCTTCATCAGCGTACCCGTGGTGGCGCCGCCGCCGGTCAGCACCTTGGCGCCCTGCCTGACCGCATCGGCCACCAGATGATCGACCTTGTCCACGGTGGAACGGCCGATCACCGAACCCAGCACCACCTCGCCCTGGCGCGGATCACCGGATGGCAGTCCGGCCACGCGCTTCGCCAGCTTGGCGGCAAACTCATCAGCCACCTGCTCGTGCACGATGACGCGCTCGGTGGACATGCAGATCTGGCCGGAGTTGGCGAAGGCCCCGAACACCGTGGCGCTGACAGCTGCATCGATGTCGGCGTCGTCCAGCACGATCAGCGGCGCCTTGCCACCCAGTTCCAGCAGCACGGGCTTCAGGTACTTGGCGGCGGTCTGCGCCACGATCCGGCCGACACGACTGGAGCCGGTGAAATTGACGCGCCGGATGGCGGGGTGGCCGATCAGCGCTTCGGACACTGCAGCGGCGTCCTGCGGCGTGTGGGTGATGACATTGACCACGCCATCCCCCAGGCCGGCGTCCTGCAGCACCTTGGCGATCAGACGGTGGGTCGCGGGGCAGACCTCGGACGCCTTGAGCACCACGGTGTTGCCGCAGGCCAGTGGCACCGCGATGGAGCGCACGCCCAGGATGACCGGCGCGTTCCACGGCGCAATCCCCAGGCACACGCCCACGGGCTGACGGAAAGCCATCGCCAGCGCACCCGGCACATCCGAGGGCACCACTTCACCCGTCACCTGGGTGGTCAGGGACGCTGCCTCGCGCAGAATCGACGTGGCCAGGTGCACGTTGAAATGTCCCCAGCCGGCGGTGCAGCCGGTCTCGGCCATCATCACCCTGGAGAACTCACCAGCGCGCGCTTCCAGCAGGTCGGCGGCCTTGTTGAGCCTGGCGCGGCGGGCGTTGGGGCCCAGCGCGGACCAGGCGGGGAAGGCCCTGGCGGCGGCGTCAGCGGCCGCGACGGCGTCTTCCACGGAGGCCGCGGCGGCGCGCGTGGCGATCTCTGCGGAAATCGGATTGAGGCGGTCGAAGGTCCGGCCCCCATGGGCTGCGACGTCTTTGCCACCAATCAGCAGGGACACCTGTTCCATCACGTTCTCCATCCAGTGAGGTTCATCACATCAGACCGCGGTGCCCACGCCGGGCCCGCCGACCACCTGGCCGACCGGATACTCGGTCTGCCGGAATGCATACTCATGAAACCAGTCCAGCGACGCCGGATTGCGCGAGGTGTCGCGGTTCGCCGCCTTCGCCACCGGCACACCGGCGAGAATGCGCCGCACCGGCACCTCCATGCGCTTGCCCGACAGCGTGTACGGGATGTCCGGCACAACGAGAATGGCGTCCGGCACATGGCGCGGAGAACAGTGCGTCTTCAGCTGCCTGCGGATTTTCTCCTTCAGCTCCTCGGCAAGCTCGCAGCCGGCGTGCAGCTTGACGAACAGCGGCATGAAGAACCTGCCGCCCGTGATGTCGAGGTTGACGATCAGGCTGTCCTCGACCTCCGGCAGCAGCGCCAGCGCGCGGTAGATTTCCGACGTGCCGATGCGGATACCGTGGCGGTTCAGGGTGGCATCGGAGCGCCCCAGCACAAAACCGCCGTAGCGCTTGTTGATCAGCATGAAGTCGCCCTGGCGCCAGATGCCGGGGAACATGTCGAAGTACGATTCCTTGTACTTCTGGAAGTCCTTGTCCCCCCACAGGAACACCGGCATGGACGGGATGGGCCTGGTGATGACCATTTCTCCGATCTCATCCAGCACGCTCTCACCCTTCTCATTGAAGACCGCGGTGGCAACCCCCAGCAGCGGCGCCTGCATCTCCCCGGCATAGACCGGCAGGATGGGCGTGCCGCCGATGAAACCGGAGCAGATGTCGGTGCCGCCGCTGCCGTTCTGGACGCACAGCTCTGCCTTCACGTTCTCGTAGAACCAGGCCATGTCCTCCGGGGTGCAGGGGGAACCGGCCAGCATCACCGTGCGCAGTTGCGGCAGGCTGTACTTCTGCTTCGGCACCACGCCGGCCTTCTTCAGCAGCGCGACGTACCCGGGGTTGGCGCCGATCACCGCGGCCCCCGTCTCCTGGTACATGCGCCACAGCGCATCGGGTTGCGGATACACCAGGTTGCCGTCGTACAGCACCGGGGTGACGTCCTTCAGCAGGCTGCTGGCGATGAAATTCCACATCATCCAGCCGGTGCTGGTGTAGAAGAACATGCGCTGGCGCGGCTTCAGGTCCATCTGGAAGCTGATGGCCTTCAACTGCTCCAGCAGGATGCCGCCCTGGCTGTGGACGATGGCCTTGGGCAGCCCGGTGGTCCCGGAGGAGAACAGGATCCACAGCGGGTGCTGGAACGGCACCTGCTCGAACCTGAATTCCTCCTTCGGCACCGGGCGGGCGGCCAGCAGTTCGTCCCAGAACACGGTGTGCCTGGCGAACGGGCGGTGATCCTTGCGGTCCAGGTATGGCACCAGCACCACATGCTCGAGCGAATCCAGGCCCGCGATGATCTGGTCCAGGTCCGGCCGGCGGTCGAACGGCTTTCCGCCGAACTGATACCCGTCGATGCAGAACAGGATTTTCGGCCCGAGCTGGGCAAACCGGTCGAGCACACCGCGGCTGCCGAAGTCCGGCCCGACGCTGGTCCAGATGGCGCCGATGGCCGTGGTGGCCAGCATGGCGATGATGGCGTGCGGGATGTTCGGCAGGTAGGCCGCGACGCGGTCACCGGGGACCACTCCGAGCAGCCGCAGCTGGGTGGCCAGCACGCGCACGGCGTTGCCCAGTTCCTCCCAGGACATCCCGGTCAGTGGCTCGCGTTCGCTCAGGTGAAACAGGGCCGTGGTGCCGGGGCGCTCATGGCGCAGCGCGTGCTCGGCGAAATTGAGGCGGGCGCCCGGAAACCACTCGGCCCCCGGCATGGTGCTGCGGCCCAGCACCCGCTCGTAGGGCACCGAGGCCCTGATGTCAAAGTAATCCCACAGCGCCCCCCAGAAGCCCTCCTGGTCGGTCACCGACCAGCGCCAAAGGTCGATGTAAGTGTCGAACTTCTTCCCCCGGTGCTGTTCCAGCCAGCGCATCAAGTGCGCAAGATTGGAGTCCGCCACCCGTTCCGGGCTCGGCGTCCACAGCAGGTCACCCTCTTTGATCATGCCAGTCGATACTCTCGCAACAATGGATTGCCACCCCAGGGCCCCCTTGCCGGACCTGCGGCGGACGCCAAGCATAAGACTTACGCAGGTCCGACGCACGGCTGTGCTGGCCATGGATAGCTCCCCGGCCGGGTGGTGACCGTCGCGGCACTGCCGGCCCCGGGGGGTGGCCGGCGCGTGAACAAGCCTCACGTCGCACGGTATCATCCCCTGATGTTCAAGAACCTGCCCCCGGCCACCCGCGCCTTGCTGCTGGCCAACATCGGAGTCTTCCTGATCCAGTACTTCACCGGCGATCTGCTGCTGAACCTGTTCGCGCTGTGGCCGGCTTCGAGCCCGATGTTCCAGCCCTGGCAGCTCGTGAGCTATGCCTTCCTGCACAGCGGCCTCACCCACATCCTGTTCAACATGATCGCGCTGTACATGTTCGGCGCGGCGCTGGAACAGTGGTTCGGCACGCAGCGCTTCTGCGTGTATTACTTCGTCTGCGTGATGGCCGCCGCGGGCGCGCAGCTGGCGGTCACCGCCGCCATGCACTCCGACAGCCCCACCCTGGGCGCCTCGGGTGGCATTTTCGGCCTGCTGCTGGCCTTCGCCTGGTACTTCCCACGCCAGCGCATCATGCTGCTGATCCCACCCATTCCGATGCCGGCATGGCTGTTCGTGCTGGCGTACGGTCTGCTCGAACTCGTTCTGGGTGTCACCGGCAGCATGGCCGATGTGGCGCACTTCGCCCACCTGGGCGGCATGCTGGGCGGCGCGGGCATGATCCTGTTCTGGCGCGCCACCGACCGGCCCGGCAGGCACCCGAGGTGATCAAGGTCGCAGGCCTGACGCGGCGCTTTGGCGCGCTCACGGCCGTCGACGGCCTGAGTTTCGAGGTTCACCCGGGCGAGGTACTGGGCTTTCTCGGGCCCAACGGCGCGGGCAAGACCACCACCATGCGCATGCTGGCCGGCTTCATCACGCCGACCTCGGGCCATGCCAGCATCTGCGGCCACGATGTCGTGACGGACGCGCTGCGCGCCCGCGCTGCGCTCGGCTACCTGCCCGAGGGCGCGCCGGCCTGGGGGGAGATGAAGGTTTGCGACTTCCTCCGATTCATCGCGGGGCTGCGCGGGCTCGCCTCGCGGCGCGACCGGCTGGATGCGGTGGTGGCCCGACTGGAACTGCAATCCGTGCTGGCACAGCCGATCGACACCCTGTCCAAGGGCTTCCGGCGACGCGTGGGCCTGGCACAGGCCATCCTGCCGGACCCACCCGTGCTGCTGCTGGATGAACC
>DAIDKA010000347.1 GCA_027451085.1 Gammaproteobacteria bacterium | reverse complement strand
GATCCGCCGCGAGGCGGCGCAGCACGCCCGCGCCCTGTCCGGCACCGACCTCGAAGGCCAGCCAGCCGCCCGGGCGCAAATCCGTTCCAGGGCCCGCCACGCTGGCAGGCCGATCCGCGTCGATGGTGTTCAATGCACGATCCCCTGCAACAGGCTCCTGACCCGGTCAGCCAGTCCCGGCTGCGCGTTATGGACTGCAGCAGCATTATGGGCCCGTGCGCCTGGCGGGTGCACCGGCGGCGTGATCCTGCACCCCGGCGGCGCCGCGGGTGGATTGAAGCTCAACGGCACCACGACCGTCACCGGTTCCGTGACGCATGGACCCGGCGCGGCATAGCCGTTGCGGAAGTCGATGGTGACTTCGTGCAAGGTATCGGGGGTCGGCGCGATGATCGACGTGGGGCCCAGTGCCGTCATCACGCGGGCCCACACCTGCAGGCTGCCGGCGGCGCCGGTCAGGCCGGTGACGCGATCATCGTCGTAGCCCACCCATACCACGGTCAGGTAGTTGCCCGAGAATCCCGCGAACCAGCTGTCGCGCAGGTCGGAGGACGTACCGGTCTTGCCCGCCATGACCACACCGGGCGGCAGCAGCCGGGCGACGCCGGCGCCGGTGCCCCGCTGGAGCACCTGCTCCATCATGTTCTGCAGGGCGAACACAGCGTCCGGTTGGGCCACGGGCGTGACATCGACGTTGAAAGCCTTGATCGCCTTGCCGTCGGCGCCGACCACGGCGCGCACCGCACGCAGGCTGGCCTTGAACCCGCCGTTGGCGATGCCGGTATACAGCTGCGCGACATCCAGCGGGGTCATCGACATGGTGCCCAGCAGCAGTGACGGAACCTCCGGGATGTCCGCATCGACGCCGAAGCGCCGCAGCGACTTGATCACCGTGGGCAGTCCGATGTCCATGCCGAGGTTGATGGTCGCCAGGTTCAAGGAGTCCGCCAGCGCATGCACCAGCGGCACCGGGCCGTTGATGTCATGCTCGTAGTTCTGCGGCTCCCACACCGGCGAGCCCGGGATCTTGATGCTGACCGGCTCGTCCTGGATGATGCTCGCGGCGGTGTAGCGTCCGCTTTCCAGCGCGGCAAGATACGCAAACGGCTTCACCAGCGAACCGATGGGCCGCTTGGCGTCGAGCGCCCGGTTGAAGCCGTCGAAGGCCGGATTGCGCCCGCCCAGCACGGCGATGACGTCCCCGCTCTGCGGCGCGGTCATCACCACCGAACCCTGCAGCGTCGCGCCCTTGGTCCTGCGCCGCTCGTCAAGCCGCGCGAGCTGCTGCTCCAGGATGCGCTCGGCGATGTCCTGCGCGCGCGGATCGAAATTGGTGTAGATGCTCAAGCCGGTCTCGGTGAGGTCCTGCTCGCGGTAGTCGGCGCGCAGCTGTCGCCGCACCAGGTCGAGGTACGCCGGGTAGTAGCCGCCCGAGCCGCGCGCCAGCACGCCCAGTGGCTTCGCCTCGGCCGCCTGCGCCTCAGCGTCCGTGATCACCTTCTGGTCCGCCATCTCCGACAGCACCAGGTTGCGGTGCTTCAGCGAACGCTCCGGATGTCGGCGCGGATCGTAGTACGAAGGGCCGCGCACCAGGCCCACCAGGGTCGCGATCTGCCCCATGTCCAGCTCCATCAGCGGCTTGCCGAAGTAGAACTGGCTGGCAAGCCCGAAGCCGTTGATCGCGCGGGTACCGTCCTGGCCGAGGTTGATCTCGTTGATGTAGGCCGTCATGAGATCGGTCTTGCTGAAGTGCGACTCCAGCAGCACCGCCATGATCGCCTCCTGGAGCTTGCGGCCGGCGGTGCGCCGTGAATCCAGGAAGTAATTCTTGACCAGCTGCTGGGTGAGCGTACTGCCACCCTGGGCGCCCGAGGACTCCAGGTGGCCCGAGCGCAGATCCCGGAACAGCGCGCGCAGGATCCCCATGGGATCGACCCCGTGATGGGTGTCGAAGTTGCGGTCCTCGACCGCCTTCAGCGCTGCCGGCAGCATTGGCGGCACCTGGGCCGGGGTGACGACGATGCGGTCCTCCCCGTGGCTGGGGAAGATGCTGCCGATGAGCTGCGGCTCGAAGCGGATGATGGGGACCTGGGCGCCCTTGGCGTCGGTCAGGCTGGTGACCAGCGGCCCGGTGCAATCAACCTTGAGCAGCTGCGCGGGGCGGGACTCGAACGCGAAGCGCGCCGGTCGCAGCATGATCTCGAAGTGGTCCCCCTGGCGGCTGTAGCGGCCCTCCTGGTCGGGGTGATCGACTTTCCGGTACTGCATGCGCTGCAGTTCGTGTTCCAGGTCGGCCGCGGACATCGACAGGCCCGCGTACAGTTCCAGCGGCGCGGCATAGACCTGTGCCGGCAGCGTCCAGCGCCGCCCCTCGAACTTTGCGGTGATGATGCGATCCAGGCGGGCGACGTAGACCGCGCCCACCAGGCCGCAGACCGCCACCAGCACCAGGAGCCACAACCACCACCGCTTCACGTTAGATGCAAACCTCCACTGCGGGTTCGCGCAAATTGTAACGCGAACTCATGGAGTGCCCGTAAGCGCCAGCGTTGCCGACCAGCAGCAGGTCACCGCTGTGCGTGACCGGCAGCATGCGATCGCGGCCGAGGATGTCGCCGCTTTCGCAGATGGGACCGACGACATTGACCTGCACCGTGGCCGGATCATCGACGCGGGTGAGGTTCACGATCTCGTGCCAGGCGCCATAAAGCGCCGGGCGGATCAGGGAGTTCATGCCGGTGGCGGCGCCCACGTAGGTGACATCGCCCTTGGCCTTCAGCTGCGTCACCCGCGCGAGCAGCACACCGGAACAGGCCACCAGGTAGCGTCCCGGCTCCAGCCACAACGACAACTGCGGGTGTGCCTGCTTCACCGCGGCCAGCGCCGCGTCCAGCTTTGCAAGGTCGAACTCGGGGCTGTCAGCATCCTCCGGGACGCCCAGGCCGCCGCCGATGTCGAGCACTCTCGCGTCCGGGAAACGCTTGGCCAGCGTTGCCAGCAGTTGCGCGTTGTCGCGCCAGTTGTCGACGTCGAAAATACCGCTGCCCGCATGGCCGTGCAGGCCCACGATGCGCGCGCCGGCCGTCCGCACCGCCTGCTCAAGCGCGGCCAGCTCCGCCACCGGCACGCCGAACTTGGACTCCTCGCCCGCCGTGCGCACATGGCGGTGATGTCCCCGGCCCGTGCCGGTGTCGATGCGCACGAACAGGTCCTTGCCTGCGAACACCCTGGGCCAGGACTCGATGGCGAACAGGCTGTCGAGGGTCACCTGCACGCCCTGCGCCAGCGCCCAGATGTACTCCTCGCGGCTGATGAAGTTGGGTGTGTACAGGATGCGCGCAGGGTCGAGGCCCGGCACCGACGCCAGCAGGTGTTCGATCTCACCGCGCGAGACGCAGTCGAAATCCAGGCCTTCGGCAGCCAACAGCTGCAGGATCTGCGGATGGGGGTTGGCCTTCATGGCGAACAGCGCGCGGCTGATGGACTTGAGGCCCTTCAAGGCGCGTGCATTGGCCCGGATGCCATCCAGGTCATAAACGTAGGCGCTGTCACGCGCGTCCATGAGACTCAGCAGCTGCGCCTTTTTCGTGCGCCACCAGGGCGTGCGGCGCGACGCGGCTGCCGCCGGCTGACCCGGCGTGGCGAACAGCTGCTCCCAGGTCGGACCCAGTGAGCGATCGGTGCGCGAACGCGGAATCAGCAGCTCGTGCAACTGGTTGACCAGCCGGTCACCCTGCCCCTCGTCCACCACGAAGGTGAAGTTCAGGTCGTTGGCGGCCTGGCTCACCAGGTAGATTTCCTGTTCCGCGAACAGCTCAAGCGCCTCGCCCATGCGGTGCAGGATGCCGCGGATATTGCGGCCGACCAGGCTGACGGATGCGCACGGTCCGATGACACGCGCCCGGCACAGACCCGAAAGATCACCCAGCAGCGCCTCCAGCAGGTTGCTGTCCAGGGAGTTCGCGGCCGGGTCCAGGGACACAGTGACGTTGGTTTCCGAGGTGGAGACCAGGTCCACGGACATGCCGTGCTCCTTGAACACCTGGAAGGCATCGGCGAGGAAGCCCACCTGGTGCCACATGCCGGGGCTGTCCATGGAGATGAGCGTGATGCCCTTCTTGATGCACACCGCCTTGACCTGTGCGGAACCATCCCCGCCCTCGGCGCTGATCACGGTGCCCGGGTTCTCGGGCAGCTGGGTGGCGAGCACGTGCAACGGGATCTGGTACTGGCGCGCGGGCAGGATGCAGCGCGGATGCAGCACCTTGGCGCCGGAGCTGGCGATCTCCTGGGCCTCGTCGTAGTGCAGCGCGCACAGCTGGCGCGAGCCCGCGGTGGAGCGCGGGTTGGCGCTGAACATACCGGGCACGTCGGTCCAGATCTCCAGCCGGGCCGCGCGCAACTTGGCGGCGAGATAGGCGGCCGAAGTATCCGAACCGCCCCTGCCCAGCAGCACCGTGTTCCCGACCGCGTCGCTGGCGATGAAACCCTGGGTGATCACCACCGGACCGAGCGAATTGAGCTGCTCGCGGAAAGCGTCATCGGGGCTGAAGATGCAGGTCGCATTCAGCACCGAGGCCTTGGCGGAACCACCGCGCCTCTCATCGGCCTTGAGCACCGTGCGGGCATCCAGCCAGTGCGCGTCCAGGCCGCAAGCCCGCAGGAAATGCGCGCCCAGTTCGGTGGACATCAGCTCGCCGGCCGCCATCACGCGCGCGCGCGTGCGATCCGAAAGCTCGCCCACCAGGGACACGCCGGCAGCGATCTGGCCCAGTTCCTCGAACTGCCGTTCCAGCGCCGGGCTCACCGGTACCTGCAGTTCCGCGGCCAGGCGCCGGCGACGCTCCTCGATGCTGTCGAGGACCTGCTGGTGCGAGCCGCGCAACGCGGCTTCGATGAGCTTTTCGAGCTTGTCGGTGATGCCGGTGACGGCGGAATGCACCACCAGCAC
>DAIDKA010000346.1 GCA_027451085.1 Gammaproteobacteria bacterium | reverse complement strand
GCTGCAATGCGAGGGTTCCGCGCAGCGCATGGTCGAGATCCGCCTCCTCCCGCACCGTCAGCGGACGCGTCGATCCGGCCCGCACCAGGGTCCGCAGCCACCCCTTGAGGAATTCCTCACTGCCGGCGCCCGCGGGCAGCTGCAGCGGGTTGCAGCCGGTGGGCCGGCCATTACCCAGGGGCAGGTACACCCCTCCCAGTGCACGCACCAGGATTTCGAGGCCCCGGTCCTTGTCGAATATCACCTGGGTGACGCCCTGCCGCGCCAGCATCGCCACCAGGAACCCGATCAGGACGGTCTTGCCCGAGCCGGTGGGACCGCAGATGAAGGTGTGGCCGGTGTCACGGCGGCTGCCGCCTTGCGGATCGCGCGGGTCGCTGGCATGCAGGGAGAAGTAATACGGGGAACCGGCGCTGGTGATGAACAGCGCCAGGGCCTCGCCCCAGTGATTTCCCGTGGCCCGCCCGGCTGGATGGTTGTGAAATGGCGCCATGGCGCTGAAGTTGCGCGAGCTCACCGGCGAGCGGCGCGGCCGCATGGCAAACTGCCCGGGCAGTTGTGCCCAGTAGGCGGCCTCCAGCCCCATGTCCTCCCGCGCCACGGTCATGCCGGAATCCGCCAGCATGCTGCGGGCCAGCGCCACGTGGTCGTTCAGCGACCGCAGCCGCCGCTGGGCCGACAGCGGCGCGCCGTCCTCGGGCGCATCACCGAACACCTGCAGCGAGAAGTGATGATCGCCCATGGCGAACTCGCTGCTGGTGAGCGCATCCAGCGCCACCTTGAGTTCCTCCGCCTGGGACACCGCGAAGTCACCGGCATTGATCATGCGATGGTACTGGCGCTGCAGCAGCCCCTGCGCAGCCGGGCGCGACAGGAAACTGAATGACTGCGTCAGCACGCAGGCGAACGGCGCCGACAG
Source organism: Gammaproteobacteria bacterium (assembly GCA_027451085.1). Lineage (GTDB taxonomy): Bacteria > Pseudomonadota > Gammaproteobacteria > Steroidobacterales > Steroidobacteraceae > DAIDKA01. The sequence continues at coordinate 2,721 of DAIDKA010000346.1, read as the reverse complement.
GATGCGGTCGAACATGCCCACCGTGGTGGGTGTCGGATACTCCTTGATGCCCAGCATCGCCGACAGGCGCGTGTGGACCGGCTGCCGGTACTCGATGACCTCGGTGCCGAAAAAGGTCCGGCTGGCCGCCAGTACCTCGTCCAGCGGCGCACGCGGCAGCGGCACGGCCATTGTCTCCGCGTCGAGCAGGGCGGCGATGAACTCCAGCGGCCTCGAACAGGCGCGCCCGCCGCGCTCATACACGCCGAGCGGTTCCGCGTCGCAGTCGCGCAGCGCCGCACGCACCGTATCCGCCAGCTTCTGGCAGGACTCCAGGGCTTCATCGAGCGCGAGCCCGCAAGACTCGGTGCCGGAACGCGACAACAGGCGCTCCAGCACCCCCTGTGTCGCCCCCGTGGCGGGCCGGTACACCACCGTGAGATACAGCTCATTGACCATCAGGTGTTCGCCGGACAGCCGCTGCGCGTAGCGCTGCGCCAGGGCATCGGCGAAACCCGCGCCCCCGGCGGGCACCGCCACCTGCTCGCGTCGCCGCACCACGTGCGCCCACAGACTCACCTGCGGACTGGCGATGTTCCGCCACAGCACGTTCAGGCGTTCATGCCAGGTGTTGAGCTGTTCGTCATCGGCCGTCTCGAAGCTGATGCCGCCCAGGCGGAACACCTGGATGTAGTGGCCGAAGCGGGTGCTGATGACGCCGTCGGCGACCTGCGCCAGATACGGCACGTGCCGCGCCGCCGGTATCTCGCGCCGGAGCAATGAAAGTCTCGAGCCGCGGCTCATACCGCACCCCGGCCGCGGACTGCCGTGTACCCGGTGGGGAAGACATGGCGCGCCGCCGGGGGCCCCAGCCGCAACGGGCTGTAGCTGGCCGCCCGCCAGTAGCCGATGTTGCCGAACAGCGCCGGCAGGCGCGTGCGCGCCCACAGCAGCATGAGATCGAAGCAACGCGCATCCCGCGCGCACAGCAGCGCCGCCACACCGTGCAGTGGCGCCGCCAGCAGCAGTGCGAGCAGATTCCTGCTGCACAGAAAGACTTCCATGGTGAAAACCATGTTGAACAGCAGCGCGGAATAAGTGACGCCCCAGCGCATGGGCGGACGGGTGACGCCAACGAACAGGGTGTCACTGGTCAGGGCTTTGCGTGCACCGGACATGGCGGCCTCAGACCCCGAACAGCCCGCGGACCCAGGTGACGATCTGGGGCGCGCCGAAGGCCAGCGCAATGCCGATGATCGCCATGATGCACCAACCCCAGGACATGCGGTTTGCCATGGCCATGCCGCCCAGCACCATGATCAGGATGATGGCGATGGGCGTGAGCCAGGCCAGGATGTTCGACTGCAGCGCCGTGGCGCCGGTGAGAAACGGTGATTCCTGCGCGAGTGCTGCCGCTGGCGCCAGCAGTGCCATCACGGCCGGCGGCACGGTCCGGTGGCCGCGGGCCACGGTGTTCTGGAGGGATTGCATGGTGCGTGTTCTCCGCTGTTGGGGTGGCGCCATACCACCAGAGCGGAACAACCCGGACCAGCCGAATAATTGATGTGTTTGAACAGAAATGGCGCGGGCGTCAACGCCTGTGCATCCCCGAGCATCCGCAGTTGCCGCCGGTTCAGTCCCCGGAACCGACGCTGCGCAGGTGCGCCTCGCGCAGGTCATAGCCACGCTCGACCTGGCGGCGCGATTCGTCCTTGATCTCGCCCGCACGATACAGGCGGTTTATCTGCCTGCGCTCCTCCTCGATCAGCAGGAACTCCACGTCGTCTCGCAACTGGATGCTCTGGGGGGACCGATCGTCATCGGCGCGATGCTCGACCTGCTGCAGGCGCTCACGGTAATAGCTGCGGACCGAACGCACGACTTCCTCGGGCAATTGACGCTCCACGGCCAGCCGCTCGAGGTATTCCAGTGCGGCGGTGATGGCGGCCTGCCGTGCCTTCATCTCCGCGATGCGTTCCGTGCGCTGCTCGCGCCGGCCGGCGTTGGCCAGGCCCAAGGCGCGCATCACCGCGGGCAACGCCAGGCCCTGGCCCACCAGCGTCACCAGGATCACCGCGTAGGTCAGGAACAGGAGCAGATCCCGCGCTGGAAAGGCTTTGCCGGCGTCGGTCACCAGCGGCAGGGACAGAGCCGCCGCCAACGACACCACGCCCCGGATGCCCACGAAGCCGACGGCAAAAGCGCGCTGCCAGCTCACCTGTTCGCCGCGGCGCCGCCCGCCCAGCGCGGTCCGTGTGACAAAGGTCATCGGAAAAATCCACGCAAAGCGCGCCACGATCACCACGCCGCTGACGATGGCGGCAGCCAGCACCAGCTCCTGCGTGGAGTAGCCGCGGATGCCGGCCAGGACGGTCCGCGCCTGCATGCCCGTGACCAGGAACACCAGGCCCTCGATGACGTAGATCAGGAAGTCCCAGAAGAAGACGCCCTGCAGGCGCGTGGTGGCGCCGATCAGACCGGGACCATTCCAGCTGGTGAACAGGCCGCACGCCACGGTGGCAAGCACACCCGAGCCGCCCAGGTACTCCGGCGGCCAGAACGCCACGAACGGCGTGATCAAGGACAAGGTGATTTCAATGTGTGAATCATGCGCCCAATAACGCAGCCGGAGCATCAGCCAGCCGACGCTCACTCCCCAGAGGATTTCGCCGGCGACGATCCCCAGGAACTGCGCCGATCCGCTCCCCACGGAGATGCTGCCGGCGCTGACCGCGATCACCG
>DAIDKA010000345.1 GCA_027451085.1 Gammaproteobacteria bacterium | reverse complement strand
TTCGGCATCTGGGTCGGTGTGCAGGCTTTTGTGAACATCGGCGTGAACATGGGCGTGCTGCCCACCAAGGGCCTGACGCTGCCCCTGATGAGCTACGGCGGCACCTCGATCATGGTGGGCATGATGTGGGTGGGCTTGCTGCTGCGGGTGTATCACGAGGCCACCACGCCCGCGCGCGGCACCATTCTGCGGGAGTCCGCATGAGCCGCACCGTGATCATCATGGCCGGCGGCACGGGCGGGCATGTGTTTCCGGCGCTGGCGCTGGCACGCCTGCTGCGCGCGCGTCAGATCCCGGTCGTGTGGCTGGGCACGCGCAACGGCCTGGAGGCGCGCGTCGTGCCCGCCGAAGGCATCGACATCGAATGGCTGTCGGTGGGCGGCCTGCGGGGCAAGGGCATGGGAACACTGCTTGCGGCACCGTTCAGACTGTCGCTGTCGCTGTGGCAGGCGCTGCGCGTGATGTGGCGCCGCCGGCCCGCGGCCGTCGTGGGCCTGGGCGGCTTTGTCACCGGCCCCGGTGGTGTGGCGGCGTGGCTGAGCGGCCGGCCGCTGATCATCCACGAACAGAACGCCGTGGCGGGTTTCACCAACCGCTGCCTGTCGCACCTGGCCGACGAGGTGCTCGAAGCCTTCCCGGGCGGCTTCCGCAACGGTGTGAAAGCGCGCGCCATCGGCAACCCGGTGCGCGCGGACATCATGGCGATGCCGCACCCAGAGCAGCGCTTCGCGGCACGCCAGGGTGCCATCAACCTGCTGATCTTCGGCGGCAGCCTGGGCGCCGTGAGGTTGAACACCGTCGTACCCCTGGCGCTCGCTCAGCTGCGGCCCGGCGCTCGCCTGAACGTGCGCCACCAGGCCGGCGCCCGCTGGGCCGACGCGGCTCAGGCCAACTACGCCGCCGCAGGCGTCAGCGGCGAGGTCACGGCCTTCATCGAGGATATGTCGCAGGCCCTGGGCTGGGCGGACCTGGTGATCTGCCGCGCGGGCGCGCTCACCGTGTCGGAGCTTGCAGCCGTCGGCGTCGGCGCGGTGCTGGTGCCGTTCCCCGCCGCGGTGGACGACCACCAGAGCGCCAATGCGGGTTTCCTGGTGCAGGCCGGGGCGGCCGTGCTGGTGCCGGATCGTGACCTTACCCCGCAGCGTCTGGCCGCACTGCTGGCAGAGCTGTGCACCGGTCGCGAGCGTCTGCTGGTGATGGCGCAGAAGGCGCGCGCATTGGCGCAGCCGCGGTCGGCGCAGCTGTTATGCGACGCGGTGCTGCGGCACGCGGGGGAGGCGGCATGATCAGCGCTGGAACCGACCGCATGCGCCGCATCCACACCATCCACTTCGTGGGCATCGGTGGCACGGGCATGAGCGGCATCGCCGAGGTGCTGCTGAACCTCGGCTACGCCGTGCAAGGTTCGGACCTGAAGCAGAACGCCGTGACGCGGCGGCTGGGCGCGCAAGGCGCGCGCATCATGACAGGGCACGCCGCAGACAATGTACGGGATGCCGATGTCGTGGTGGTGTCCAGCGCCGTGGGCACTGACAACCCGGAAGTCGTGGCGGCGCAGGCCGCGCGCGTGCCGGTGGTGCAGCGGGCCGAGATGCTGGGTGAGTTGATGCGTTTCCGGCAGTCCATCGCCGTGGCAGGCACGCATGGCAAGACCACCACCACCAGCCTGGTGGCCAGCATCCTGGCGGAGGGCGGCGCGGACCCGACGTTCGTGATCGGCGGCCTGCTCAAGAGCGCCGGCAGCAATGCGCGGCTGGGGGCCGGCAGGTTCCTGGTGGCCGAGGCCGACGAGAGCGACGCGAGCTTCACGCACCTGCAGCCGCTGATCGCCATCGTGACCAACATCGACAACGACCACCTGGGCACGCATGAAGGCGATTTCGAGCGCCTGAAGCAGAGCTTCGTGGACTTCCTGCACAACCTGCCGTTCTATGGGCTGGCCGTCCTGTGCCTGGATGATGCGCACCTGGCTTCGGTGCTGCCGCGCGTGGCGCGGCCGGTGATGACCTACGGTGTGTCCGACGGAGCCGACATCCGCGCGATCAACGTGCGCCGCAACGGCCTGCAGACCCAGTTCGAGGTGGTGCGCAGCGGTGCGGCGCGGCGCCCCGGCACGCTCGCGATCACCTTGAACCTGCCCGGGGCGCACAACGTGCTCAACACCCTGGCGGCCATCGCGGTTGCCACAGAGGTGGGCATCGAGGACGGAGCCATCGCGCGTGCACTGGCGCAGTTCCAGGGTATCGATCGCCGCCTGCAGCACGTGGCGGACGTCGGCATTGCAGGTGGCACGGTGACGATCGTCGATGACTACGGCCACCACCCCACGGAAATCGCCGCGACGCTGGAGGCCCTGCGCCAGGGCTACCCCGGCCGCCGCCTGGTGCTGTGCTTCCAGCCGCACCGCTACACGCGCACCCGCGACCTCATCGATGATTTCGGCGCGGTGCTGTCCCAGGCCGATGTACTGCTGGTGACTGAAGTCTATGCGGCGGGTGAGGCGCCCATTGCCGGGGCCGATGGCCGCGCCATCTGCCGCGCGGTGCGTTCGCGCGGCCACGTGGAGCCGGTGTTCGTGGAGCAGGTGGAGCAGCTGGGCGAGGTGCTCAAGGACATCCTGCAGCCCGGCGACCTGGTGGTGACCATGGGCGCGGGGCATATCAATGTGGTGTCGCACGGCCTGCCCGCGGTGCTGTCCCCGGCAGGCGCCGCGGCGAAGGGGGTGGCATGAACGCGGCCCGCCATCCCTGGGTGCCCGGGCGCTTCGGGCCGCGCGTGCGGTTCGACGAACCGATGAGCCGGCATACTTCCTGGCACGTTGGTGGCAACGCGCAGGTGTACTTCGAGCCGCAGGACCGGGCAGACCTGGCGGATTTCCTCAACGCGGCGCCGGCGGAACTGCCTGTGCATTTCGTGGGGTTGGGCAGCAACCTGCTGGTGCGCGACGGCGGCATCCGGGGCATCGTGGTGTCCACCAAGGAGTCGCTGACGAAGTTCGAGCGCATCGATGCCACGACGGTGTATGGCGAGGCCGGCGTGGCCTGTGCCCGCATTGCGCGCCAGTGCATCCAATGGGAGCTGGGCGGAGCCGACTTCTTCGCGGGCATCCCCGGCACCCTGGGTGGCGCGCTGGCGATGAACGCTGGCGCCTTCGGCGGGGAGACCTGGGCCTGCGTGGCCGAGGTCGAGACCCTCGACCGCCGCGGCAGCACCCATGTGAGGCCGAAGGCGGACTACCACGTGAGCTACCGGCAGGTGCAGCTGCCGGCAGCGGATGAGTGGTTCGTGGCCGCGCGCATGAGGTTCATGCCCGTGCCGGGTATCGATGACCGCGAGGTGAAGGAACTGCTGGCGCGCCGGCGTGCGTCGCAGCCCATCGGCGGGTGGAGCTGCGGGTCGGTGTTCAAGAACCCGTCCGGTGATCACGCCGCGCGGCTGATCGAGACCGCGGGCCTCAAGGGTCGGCGCATCGGCGACGCCTCCGTGTCCACCAAGCACGCGAATTTCATCCTGAACCATGGGCAGGCCACCGCCGCGGACCTGGAGAACCTGGTGCTGCACGTGCAGACCGAGGTGCAGCGGGTGCACGGTGTGCTGCTGACACCCGAGGTGCGCATCGTGGGGGAGGCCGCCTGATGCGCCTGCGCCATGACAGCTCGGGTCTGCGCCCGGTGACAGACCCCAGGGACTTCGGGCGCGTGGCGGTGCTGTCGGGTGGCGATTGCGCGCTGCGCGAGGAATCCTTGCAAAGTGGTGCGGCCGTGCTGGCGGCGCTGCAGCGCCAGGGCGTGGATGCGCGTGGCGTCGATCCGGCGGAAAGCTCGCTGGCGGATCTGCCGGTGGTGTTCGACCGCGCCTTCATCGCGCTGCACGGCGCCGGTGGCGAGGACGGCACGGTGCAGGGTGCGCTCGAATGCCTGGGGCTGCCCTACACGGGCAGCGGTGTCGCGGGGTCTGCCGCAGCTCACGACAAGGTGCAGACCAAGCGGTTGGCGCTGGCCGTCGGCATCGCCAGCGCCGAGTACGCCGTGGTGCGCACTCCCGCCGACCTGCAGGCGGCGCTGGATCGCATCGGGCTGCCGCTGGTGCTGAAGCCCGCGACCCAGGGCGGGAGCATCGGTCTGACCACGGTCACGAACCTCGCCGCGCTGCCGGCGGCACTGCAGGCGGCTGCCGAGGTCGACGAGCGTGTGCTGGCCGAGCAATGGCTGCCGGGTCATGAATACGTGATCAGCGTGCTGCAGGGCGAAGCGCTGCCCATCGTGCGCCGGGATGAGGCCGGCGGGTGCCAGGTGCCATCGGGTCTGTCGGGGCAGGCTGCGGCGCACCTGGTGGAAGTGGCGCTGGCGGCCTTCGAGGCCGTGGGTGGGCAGGGCTGGGGCCAGGTTGACCTGCGCTCGGACGCCACCGGTCGCCCGCACCTGCTGGAGATCAACACTGTGCCGGTGCTGTGCGAGGGCAGTCCGGTGCGGCTGGCGGCGCAGGCCGCCGGCATCGACTTCGAGCGTCTGGTGTGGCGCGTGCTGGAGACCAGCCGGATGCGCACCCCCAGGGAGGCAGGCTGATGTTTGGTCGCGCCCGGAACCGCCGCCGCAAGGCGCCGCGCCGGCAGCCGGACTGGCTGGCCAGACCGCGGCTGCCGCAGCTGCCGTGGAGCCGCATCATGCCGTGGCTGACGGGCGCCGCGGCGCTGAGCGCAGCGGTGCTGCTGCTGGCCTGGGTTGCGGACCAGCCCATCCGGACGGTGTCGATCGCGGGGCGCTTCGAGCGCGTATCGCCCATGGATGTGCAGCGCGCGGTGCGCGAAAGCACCGCTGGCAAGGGTCTGATCAGCGTGAACCTCGCGGCGGTCCGCGACGCGGTCCGGGCGGTGCCCTGGGTGGACACAGTGGGCGTGGAGCGCAATTTCCCCCACGGCCTCACGGTCGTCATCGGTGAACAGCGGGCCGCGGCGCGCTGGAGCGGCGGAGGGCTCGTGAACGTGCGCGGCGAGCTGTTCGCCTCCGATCCACGGCACATCCCGCCGGAGTTGCCGCTGCTGTCCGGGCCCGATGGTACCCAGGCGCAGGTGGTGAGCCGCTATCTCGCCATGCGCGGGAGGCTGCAGGAGGTGGGCATGCGGCTGCTGGCGGTGCGGCTGACCGCGCGTGGCGCCTGGGAGTTCGACCTGGACAACGGCGTCACGGTGCGGCTGGGCCGCCAGGATCTCGACGGCCGCTTCGATACCTTCATGGCGACGGCGGTCAAGATCGTGTCACAGCGGGCAACCGACATCTCCTATGTCGACATGCGTTATGCGAATGGATTTGCCATCGGCTGGCGCACCGGCGCCGACGGTGGCGCTGGCAGCGGCGTACATGCCCGTTCCCCGGAGGGTGAGGCTCGAAATGTCTAAGCGCGTGGACCGCAGTTTGATCATCGGCCTCGACATCGGCACCAGCAAGGTGGTGGCGCTTGTGGGCGAGGTGGCCGCCGACGGCTCCATCGAGCTGATCGGGGTGGGCTCGCAGCCTTCCCGCGGCCTGAAGAAGGGCGTGGTGGTGAACATCGAGTCCACCGTGCAGTCCATACAGCGTGCCATCGAGGAGGCGGAACTGATGGCCGGCTGCCAGATACAGTCGGTGTACGCGGGCATCGCCGGCTCCCATGTGCGCAGCCTGAACTCCCACGGCGTGGTTGCGATCCGCGACCGCGAGGTCAGCCAGGGCGACGTCGAGCACGTGATCGACGCCGCCAAGGCGGTGGCGATCCCGGCGGACCAGAAGATCATCCACGTGCTGCCGCAGGAGTTTGCGATCGACGGCCAGGAAGGCATCCGCGATCCCATCGGCATGTCCGGTGTGCGCCTGGAGGCCAAGGTCCACATCGTCACCGGCGCCGAGAGCGCCGCCCAGAACATCGAGAAGTGCATCCAGCGCTGCGGACTGAACGTCGAGGACATCGTGCTGGAGCAGCTCGCGTCCAGTTTTGCGGTGCTGACCGAGGATGAAAAGGAGCTGGGCGTGTGCCTGGTGGACATCGGCGGCGGCACCACCGACATCGCCGTGTTCACCAACGGGGCGATCCAGCACACCGCGGTGATACCGATCGCGGGTGATCAGGTCACCAACGACATCGCGGTGTCGATGCGAACGCCAACTCAGCATGCGGAAGAGATCAAGGTGAAGTACGCTTGCGCGCTCTCGCAACTGGCCAACTCCGACGAAAGCATTGAAGTACCAAGCGTGGGTGAACGCCCCTCGCGCCGGCTGGCGCGCCAGACGCTCGCCGAGATCGTCGAGCCGCGCTACGAGGAACTGTTCGGCCTGGTGCGCGATGAACTGCGTCGCAGCGGCTTCGAAGAGGCGATCGCCGCGGGCGTCGTCCTCACCGGCGGCAGCGCCAAGATGGAAGGCGCCATCGAGCTTGCCGAGGAGGTGTTCCATGTGCCGGTGCGCCTCGGCATACCGCAGACCGTCAAGGGGCTGGCCGAAGTCGTACGCAACCCGATTTATTCAACGGGCGTGGGGCTGCTGCTCTATGCCCGCGACAACACCGCACCCACGCGCCCGGCGCGCGGGGGTGGCAAGAGCGCACTGGACCGGATGAAGTCCTGGTTCCAGGGAAATTTTTAAAACACCGCCGTGACCGACCTTCCGCAGGAGGACCGCTATAATGTTTGAATTGATGGATGCATACAGCCAGAGTGCCGTGATCAAGGTGATCGGCGTGGGTGGTGGTGGCGGCAACGCCGTAGCCCACATGCTGACCACCGGCATCGACGGTGTGGATTTCATGTGCGTCAACACCGATGCGCAGGCCCTGAAGCACTCGAAAGTGAAGACGGCGCTGCAGATCGGCTGCAATATCACCAAGGGCCTGGGCGCGGGCGCCGACCCCGAGGTGGGCCGCCAGGCCGCGATGGAAGACCGCGACCGCATCGTCGAGCTGGTCGAGGGCTGCGACATGCTGTTCATCACCGCCGGCATGGGCGGTGGCACCGGCACGGGCGCAGCGCCGGTGGTGGCGCAGGTGGCCAAGGAGCTGGGCATTCTGACCGTGGCGGTCGTGACCCGGCCGTTCGACATGGAAGGCGGCAAGCGCTCGCTGATGGCCGACCACGGCCTGGCGGAGCTGGCCAAGCACTGCGATTCCCTGATCACGATCCCGAACCAGAAGCTGTTGACGGTGCTGGGCGCGCAGACCACACTGCTGGACGCCTTCAAGGCCGCCAACCAGGTGCTGCAGGGCGCGGTGCAGGGCATTGCGGAGCTGATCACCCGCCCCGGCCTGATCAACGTCGACTTCGCCGACGTGCGCACCGTGATGGCCGAGACCGGCATGGCCATGATGGGTTCGGGTGTCGCCAGCGGTGAAGGCCGCGCACGCGCCGCCGCCGAATCCGCTGTGTCCTCGCCGCTGCTGGAGGACATCAACCTCTCCGGCGCACACGGCATCCTGGTCAATGTCACCGCCGGCATGGACCTGTCCATCGGTGAGTTCCAGGAAGTGGGCAACATCGTCAAGCAGTTTGCTTCCGAGGATGCCACCGTCGTGGTGGGCACGGTCATCGATCCGGAACTGACCGACATCATCCGCGTGACCGTGGTGGCCACCGGACTGGGCCGCCCCGCGGCAGCGCAGTCCCGCCCGACTCCGGTGGCGGCTGCTGCCGCCGCCGCCGCTGCTGCTGCAAGCCCGCCGATGCGTGTCGTGCGCAACCGGCCGATGTCCAGCAGCGACTATGCCCAGCTCGACAAGCCGACCTTCCAGCGCCAGCAGCGCGCGGTGGGTGATGGTCTGCGGCACGATGCGGGCGGCGAGGACCTGCTGGACATCCCGGCATTCCTGCGGCGCCAGGCCGACTAAAAGGCCCCTTGTGTGATACGGTAGCGGCGTTTGGGCGGTTCCGGACCTGGTAAAACAGGTCCGGAGCGCAGCCTTATCCAGCAGGCCCCCTTGATGCGGGCGGCAAGTTCACGATGGTTGGACAACGTACATTGAAGAATCCGATCCGCGCCTCCGGCGTGGGTCTGCATACGGGCCAGCGGGTGCTCATGACCCTGCGGCCGGCCGCTCCCGACACGGGCATCCTGTTCCGGCGCACGGACCTCGGCGAGTTTGCCGTGGTCGCGGCCAGGGCCGCCAACGTCGGCGAGACCACGCTCGGCACCACCCTGGTGAACGGCGAGGCCAGGGTTTCCACGGTGGAACACCTGCTGTCGGCCTTCGCCGGACTGGGCATCGACAATGCCGTGGTGGAGGTGAGCGCACCGGAAGTCCCGATCATGGATGGCAGCGCCAGCCATTTTGTGTTCCTGCTGCAGTCGGCGGGCATAGAGGAGCAGATGAAACCCAAGCGTTTCATCCGCGTGACCCGGTCCATCGAGGTCACCGACGGTGACAAGTGGGCGCGGTTCGAACCCTTCGACGGTTTCAAGGTGAACTTCGAGATCGAGTTCAACCACCCCGTGTTCAAGCGTCGCTCGCAGCGGGCCAGCATGGACTTCTCGACGACATCCTTCCTGAAGGAGATCAGCCGGGCGCGCACCTTCGGCTTCATGTCGGACCTGGCGATGATGCGCAAGCACAACCTCGCACTCGGGGGCACGCTCGACAATGCGATCGTGGTGGGCGAGGACAGCATCCTCAACGAGGACGGCCTGCGCTATGAAGACGAATTCGTGAAGCACAAGATCCTCGATGCCATCGGCGACCTGTACCTGGTGGGGCACGGACTGATCGGGGAGTTCAGCGGCTACAAGAGCGGCCACGGACTCAACAACAAGCTGGTGCGCCAGCTGCTGTCGGATCGCTCCACCTGGGAGGAGGTCACGTTCGAGAAAGCCTCGGACGCGCCGATTTCCTATGTCGAGGCGCCGCAGCTGGCGGCCAGTTCCGCCTCGTACTGACTGGACCCGTTTCAAGGTTTCCCGTTCCGGGGCATGACCCGGATGCGCACACTCCTTATATTTGCGTCGGGACGGTCGGCGGCCAGTGCCGCCTCGAGGTCTTCGATCGCATAGCGCAGCCGTCCGGCCCAGGCGGCCGATTGTGCGAACAGGGTGAGCTCGCCTTCTTTTTCCAGTATTTCGGTGACGTATACGGCCAGTTCCGGCGGCAGCCGTGCGCGTGTCCAGTCCTTCAGGTCCTGCTGTTCCCGCACGCGCCGGGTGATGCCGGCCAGTACCGGCGTGACGCGGGTGAGCAGGTCCTTGACAGAATCCGGCCGTCCGCTCAGTGGTTTTACAGTGCCCGCATTATGGTGTGACGCGCCTCCCCGGACGACGTTCCGGCCACTTGGGGTCGGCCTGCCAAGCTTGTCTGGGTAAACCTTCTTGTGCATATTCCTGAGCCGCTCGTCATGCCGGGCCGCAAAGTCCGGATTATGTGCCCAGGAACCGAAGCCGCGTGAACATCATCTTTTTTTCAGGCCGCAACGGCGGGGGCAGGTCCCGCTACCTGAACCTGGCGCATCCGCTGTGCCTGGGGGTGATCGCCGCCATGGTGCTGGGAACGCTGGGAACCGCTTTTGCCATTGGCATGCAGCTGGGCCAGCGCACCGATGGCCTGGGCGGGCGGGACACCGACCACTTCCGCCGCATGATCGCCGAGCAGCAGGCTGAAATCGCGCAGCTCAAAGCCCGGGTGCAGCTGCGGGCCGACGCCTTCGCAGCGCGCCTGGGCGCCATCGACGCCCAGATCATCCGCATCGATGCCCTGGGCAAGCGCCTGACGTCGCTGGCCAACGTCGATCGGCGCGAGTTCAATTTCGACGATGAGCCCGCGCTGGCCCAGGGCAGTGCGCCCGCCAGCGGCCGGATTACGGACATTGCCACCGCACTCACGGCCTTGGAACACCGGGTGGACCTGCGCGATGCCCAGCTGGCTGCGCTGGAAAACGCCATGAATGAGCGCAAGATCGATGCGGCCCTGCGGCCCGCCGGTTCCCCGGTGGCCGATGCAGTCATCACCTCCCACTTCGGCGAGCGCGTCGATCCCGTCACCGGCGAGGACGGGCATTTCCACAAGGGCCTGGACCTTGCCGGCGCCAAGGGCGAAGCGGTGGACGCGGTGGCGGCGGGCATTGTGACCCAGGCCGGCGTGCACGCGGGTTATGGCAACCTGGTGGAGATCAACCACGGCAACGGGTACGTGACCCGGTATGCCCATAACGAAAGAATCCTGGTGAAGATCGGCCAGAGCGTGGTGCGCGGCCAGGAGATAGCCTTGCTGGGATCCACCGGCCGCTCCACCGGCCCGCACGTGCACTTCGAGGTGCTGCACAATGGCAAGCCGGTCGACCCCATCAGCTTCGTGAAAGCCAGTACCGGCATTCGGCAGGTTGCCAGCCGCTGAAGGAGCCTCAGCCCACCCCCTTGATTCGGGCACGTCCCGCCCCAAGGTCCTTCATTGCGTAGCGCGCAAGTGGCGGCTCCTATGAGTACAATAGCCGGCTTTCCGCCTGCCGCGGTTTTGCAAGTCATTGGCGCGGCTAAAATTTCTTCTTCTTGGGTGTCCTTGTGTTGAAACTCCTCACGCGTGTCTTCGGCAGCCGCAACGATCGCCTGGTGCGTGACTACTCCCGGCAGGTACGCCAGGCCGCTGCGTTCGAGGAGGGGCTGAAGGCGCTCAGTGACGCACAGTTATCGGCCAAGACACCGGAGTTGAGGAGCCGGCTGCAGGCCGGTACGGCGCTCAACCAGCTGCTGCCGGAAGCCTTTGCGGTGGTGCGTGAGGCGGCGCGCCGGACGCTGGGTCTGCGCCATTTCGACGTGCAGCTGCTCGGTGGCATCACCCTGCACAATGGTCAGATCGCCGAGATGCGCACCGGCGAGGGCAAGACGTTGATGGCGACGCTGGCAGCGTATCTGAACGCGCTGCCGGGCGAGGGCGTGCATATCGTCACCGTGAACGAATACCTGGCGCAGCGCGATGCGGACTGGATGCGCCCGGTATACACATTCCTGGGCCTGACAGTCGGGGTGATCAAGAACTCCCAGGACTCGGAAGAGAAGCGCGCCGCCTACGCCTGCGACATCACCTACGGCACCAACAACGAATTCGGCTTTGACTACCTGCGCGACAACCTCGCCTTCCGCCTTGAGGACCGGGTGCAGCGCCAGCTGGCCTTCGCGGTGGTGGACGAGGTCGACTCGATCCTGATCGACGAGGCGCGCACGCCGCTGATCATCTCGGGGCCCGCCGACGACAACACCGACCTGTACGTGCGCATCAACCAGCTGGTGCCGCGCCTGGTGCGGCAGGAGACCGAGGAGGGTCCGGGGGACTACTGGCCGGACGAGAAGCAGAAGCAGGTGCACCTGAGCGAAGACGGGCATGAGCACGTGGAACAGCTCATGTCCCAGGCCGGACTGCTGCGCGAGGGCGAGAGCCTGTATGACGCCGCGAACATCCGGTTGATGCACCACCTGAACGCCGCGCTGCGGGCGCACGCGCTGTACCGACGCGACGTCGAATACATCGTGCGCGGTGGTGAGATCATCATCGTGGACGAATTCACGGGCCGCACCATGCAGGGCCGGCGCTGGTCCGACGGCCTGCACCAGGCGGTGGAGGCCAAGGAAGGCGTGCGGGTGCGCGAGGAGAACCAGACGGTCGCCTCGATCACTTTCCAGAACTATTTCCGGCTGTACAAGAAGCTCTCCGGCATGACCGGCACCGCCGACACCGAGGCACCGGAGTTCCTGCAGATCTACGGCCTGGAGGTGGTGGTGATCCCCACGCACCGGCCGATGGCGCGCAAGGATCTGCCGGACCTGGTGTACCTTACGGCCAAGGATAAATTCCAGGCCATCATCGAGGACATCCAGGAGTGCAGCAAGCGCGGCCAGCCCGTGCTGGTGGGCACCACGTCCATCGAGACCTCCGAGTTCCTGTCGGGCATCCTGCAGCAGTCCGGCATCGAGCACGAGGTGCTCAACGCCAAGCAGCATGAGCGCGAGGCGCACATCGTGGAGCAGGCCGGGCGTCCGGGTGCGGTGACCATCGCCACCAACATGGCCGGCCGCGGCACTGACATCGTGCTGGGCGGCAGCCTCGCGGCCGCGCTTGCGGCACTGGACCCTGAGGCGGACCTGGCTGCCAGGGACGCTGCGCGGGCCGAGTGGCAGAAGCTCCACGACCAGGCGCTGGCCGCAGGTGGCCTGCACATCATCGGCACCGAGCGCCACGAGTCCCGCCGCATCGACAACCAGCTGCGCGGCCGTTCGGGCCGCCAGGGCGATCCGGGTTCCAGCCGGTTCTTCCTGTCGATGGAAGACAATCTGATGCGCATATTCGGCGACCCGAACCGCACCAAGCGCCTGCTGCAGATGGCCGGCATGAAGGATGGCGAGGTCATCGAGAGCGGCATGCTGTCGCGGCAGATTGAAAAGGCGCAGCGCAAGGTCGAGTCGCACAACTTCGACATCCGCAAGCAGCTGCTGCTGTTCGATGACGTCGCCAATGACCAGCGCAAGGTGGTGTACCAGCAGCGCAGCGAGATCATGGGCACCGCCGATCTTTCCGCTGCCATCGCAGGCATCCGTGAGGAGGCGGTCGGCAACCTGGTGGAGCAGTACCTGCCGCGGTCCGTGTCGCCACAGGAGTGGGACCTGAAGGGCTTGCAGGAGGCCGTGGCGCGGGATTTCAACTCAAGCATCGACCCGGCGGCGTGGCTGGCGGCGGAGCCGGAGATCGAGGAGCCGGCGCTGCGCCGGCGGGTGGTCGAGGCCGTTGCCGCGGTGTACGACGCCAAGGTCGAGCGTATCGGCGCACCCATCATGCGGCACGTGGAAAAGGACGTGACGCTGCGGATGCTGGACCAGCACTGGCGTGATCACCTGGCGGCGCTGGATTATCTGCGGCAGGGCATCCACCTGCGTGGTTACGCCCAGAAGGACTACCGCTTCGAATACAAGCGCGAGGCCTTCGAACTGTTCTCGGCCATGCTGGAGCGGGTGAAGTTCGACACCGTGTCGCTGGTGTCGAAGGTGGAAGTACGCACCCAGGAAGAGGTCGACCGCGAGGAGGAGGAGCGACGCATGCGGCTGCTGCAGGCGCTGCAGGCCCAGCATGTGGAGGCGCAGTCATTGCTGACGGCCGCGGAGGAGGCGCCGGTTCCGGTCGAGCCACCGAGGTCCGGGCCGACGCAGTATGCCGCCGGTGGCCTGCCCGGGCAGGAGACGGACGGCACGTTCGTACGCGAACATCGCAAGGTGGGGCGCAATGAGCCGTGTCCGTGCGGGTCGGGAAAGAAATTCAAGCAATGCCATGGGGCGCTCACTGAGTAAGCCGGTCCGCGTCGTGGCAGCCGCATTGGTGAGGGCGGGAGCGGTTCTCATCACCCAACGGCCGCCGGGCAAGCACATGGCCGGGGCCTGGGAATTTCCGGGCGGCAAGATTGCCGCGGGAGAGTCAGAGGCCGAGGCGCTGTCCCGGGAACTGCGGGAGGAGATCGGGATCGCGGTCCGTGATTCCCGCCATGTGCTCACGCTGACCCATGACTACCCCGACAAGTGCGTGGAGCTGTCGTTCTGGGTGGTCGAGACCTTCGACGGGGAGCCCGCCGGCCTGGAGGGGCAGGCGCTCAAGTGGATCCCACGGGATCAGCTTGGCGCTGAGCCCATACTGCCAGCGGACCAGCCATTCATCGAAGCGCTGCAGAAGCTACAATTACAACCCCAAACCTAGAGAACCAGCCGCCATGGCCCAGCCTGATCTGCCGGATATCCAGTTCGACACCGCCAACCTGTACCGCGAGGACGTGTTCACCGACCGCAAGGCCGGGACACTGCGCCAGCTGATACCGATCAAGGTGGACGGTTCGCCGGATCCCGCCCGGCCCACCCTGTTCTCGGGCCAGACCCAGCTTCTGACCCCGGGCGGCGTGCTGCCGCTGGGCTTCGACATCGAGGCCGCGACCCTGGCGGAAGCGCTGGAGAAGTTCCCGGCCGCTGTGCACCAGGCGCTGAACGACGCCATCGAGGAGGCGCGCGAGATGCGCCGCGAGGCGTCCTCGCGCATCGTGGTGCCTGAAGCGGGCGCTTTGCCGCCCGGTGGCGGGAAGATCAAGTTTCCCTGAGGCGCAGATCTATTCAAGAATCTATGCATGGAGTGCGCGTCCCGTAGCGCCATCGAGCAACGCCTGACCCGGGAGGTGGCCTCGCCGCCCTGAGCGGGTTGCCCCGGTGCTCACTCCTCGTCTGAGGGCCCCTCCAACGGCGCTTCCTGCCCCGGGATGCGCCGTTCCTCGCTGAGCCAGGCACCCAGGTCGATGAGCTTGCAGCGCTCAGAGCAGAACGGGCGGAAAGGATACTGCTCCGACCACTGGATGGGCCGGCTGCAGGTGGGGCAGTTGAGCTTGGCGGGTTGGGCCACGGTGCCCCTGGACGGCTGATCCGTACTTACGGACAGACGGTGAGGGCGAAGGGGATGTCCTGCTCCACCTGCGCGGGCCGCGTGCCGAGGTTGTTCCACTGCAGGAAGCGCATGTTGCAGCGGTGCTGGCCGCCGCCGGAAATCTCCGGGAACAGTCGCATGTCCGCCGGCAGGGTGATCCGCAGCAGCTGGCTGGGGGCGTCGCGGTCGAAGCTGATCATGAACATGCCGCCCTTGGCGGTTTCCTGCCGGGTCCTGCCGTTCTGCCGGGTGAGCCACAGCAGCTCTGCAACCGCATCGCATAGCGGCCGCAGCGTCTCCAGCCACTGGCCGAACGCCGCGAGGCGTTCCTCCGGGGCCTGGCTGAGCCAGCAGGTGTACTCCGGGAGATCAAACTCGCAGGTGCCGCCGGGGATGGCGCTGCGCAGCCGGATCGCGTTCAGGAACTCGGAGTCCCGCAGCGTCTGCAGGAAGTTGTTGCCGGCGTTCATCAGGTCCGCGCGCAGGCGGTTGAGGTTGGCGACCTCGCTGGACAGGCGCGAACCGTCCACCCCGGGGCGGGACTGGTAGGTGTTCAGCGTCGTGATGTGGCGCTCGAGTTCCTTCAGGCAGTCGGAGCGCATGTCGCCGCGGGTGGTGATTGCCAGGATGTCCAGCAACGCGGACATGGCCGCGCGGGAGCTGGCCGCGGTGGCGATCTCGCTCTGGTAGAGGGCCTGGTTGTAGAGGAAGTCCATGCGCATGAAGGTGCGCATGCGCTCGTTCATGGGTTGCTCGTAGACGATGGTGCCCGTGGCGCCGTCGAGCATGGGTTCCGACATCTGCTTCGCCACCTGTGTCATCGTTGTATTGTGCGTCACGCACTTGCCATCCGTAAACTACTCCAAGGCAAAAAGCACGGGTTTTGCCGGGCTGGCTAGGGATTTGGCGATAACGCCCGGTAACGCAGGTGCAGCGCCTCGACCTGGGTGCGCAGGTCCTGGATTTCCCCGGTGTTGGTAATGATGTCGTCAGCTGCGGACAGGCGTGCTTCGCGGCTGGCCTGGGCCGCGAGCACCGCCCTGGCCTGTTCCAGGGTCACACCGTCACGCACGCGCACGCGCCGCAGCTGCTCCTCGGGCGCACAGTCGACCACCAGCACCCGCTGGGCCAGGCCGGTCATGCCGCTTTCGACCAGCAGGGGGATCACGAGCAGCTGGTAGCGCCCGCCGGCTGCAGCGCTTTGCCTGGCCAGTTCCGCGCGGATGGCCGGGTGCATGAGCGCATCGAGATCCGCGCGGGCGGCGGCGTCGGTGAAGATGAGGTTGCGCAGGGCGCGGCGGTCCAGTTGGCCGCCGGCGCTGACCACGCCCGACCCGAAGCGCTCGCGGATCTGCGCCAGCAAGGGGGAGCCCGGCTGCACCACCTGCCGGGAGATCACGTCCGTGTCGATGACGGGGACCCCCAGGGCTGCGAACAGGCCGGCCACGGTGCTCTTGCCGCTGCCGATGCCGCCGGTGAGGGCGATGCGGGGGATTGGGGGACTGGGTTTGCGCATGGCGCTGGCGGTCAGTGAATCCCGTACAGCCCCAGGTAGGCCTCGACCAGGGAAGGGCCGCACAGGAGCATGATCCAGCCTGCGGCGGCCAGGAAGGGGCCGAAGGCGATGGGGCTGCCCCGCCCCCGGCCGCGGATGGTGAGCATGGCGATGCCAACGACCGCGCCCGTGGCGGCGGCCACCAGGATGACGGGCAGCAGCATGCGCCAGCCCAGCCAGGCGCCGAGCGCCGCCAGCAGCTTGAAATCGCCGTAGCCCATGCCCTCCTTGCCGGTCAGCAGCCGGAAGATCTGAAACACACTCCACAGGCTCAGGTACCCGGCGGTGGCACCGATCACGCTGCTCGTCAGGCTCACGGGCAGCGACAGCGTGTTGCCATGCAGGCCGCCGTCGCCCAGGGGGGGCAGCGCGAGGTTCACCAGCAACCCGAGCCACACCAGTGGCAGGGTCAGCCTGTCAGGCAGCAACTGGGTGTCCACGTCGATGAAGGCCAGGGCAACGAGGAACCAGGTCAGCATCAGCGCGGCGCCTGCTTCCCAGCGCAAGCCGAAGCGCCAGGCCACCACTGCGCTCATGGCACCCGTGAGCAGTTCCACCAGGGGGTAGCGTGCGCAGATGCGAGTGCCGCAGCCGGCGCAGCGGCCCCGCAGCCACAACCAGCTCAGGACGGGGATGTTCTGCAGGGCGGTGATCTGAGTCCGGCATTTCGGGCAGGCCGAGCGCGGCACCATGAGATTGAAACGCGCTGGCAGGCCGTCGCCGGGTGCGTGGGCAGGCTCTGCGGGGCCGGCGGTGGTTTGCGCGCGCCATTCGCGCTCCAGCATCACCGGCAGGCGGTAGATCACGACATTGAGGAAGCTGCCGACCGCCAGTCCCACCACGAAAGTGGTGCAGACGAAGAACACCGGCGAGGCGGCCAGCGCATCCAGCAGCGACACCGGCGTCGTGTCCTTACACCACCGAGCCGAGCTTGAAGATCGGCAGGTACATGGCGATGACCAGGCCGCCCACCAGCACGCCCAGGATGGCCATGATCAGCGGCTCCAGCAGGCTCGACATGGCGTCCACGGCGTTGTCGACCTCTGCTTCGTAGAAGCTTGCGACCTTGCCGGACATGGTGTCGAGGGAGCCGGATTCCTCGCCCACCGCGATCGTCTGCACCACCATGTTGGTAAAGCGGTCGGTGTTTTCCATGGCGCGCTGCAGGCGCACACCGGTGGCGACTTCGTCGCGCATCCGCAGCACGGCGTTCTCGTACAGGATGTTGCCGGTGGCGCCGGCCACGGATTCCAGGGCTTCCACCAGCGGCACACCCGCGGCGAACATGGTCGACAGCGTGCGCGAATACCGGGCAATGCAGGACTTGTTGACGATGGGGCCGATGATGGGGACCTTCAGCACGACTTTGTCCAGGATCTCCTGCATCCTACGAGAGCGCTTCTTGAAGTAGAAGAACACCCAACCTGCAGCGCCCAGCACCACCGCCAGGTACAGCCCCTTGGCCTGGACGAAGCGGGAGATGTTGATGACCATCTGGGTGAAGGCGGGGAGGTCCGCGCCGAAACCCTTGAACAGGGACTCGAACTGCGGGATCACGAAAATCAACAGGATGATGGTCACAATGACCGCCACCACCAGCACCGCGGTGGGGTAGAACAACGCCTTCTTGACCTTGCTCTTCAGGGCTTCGGTTTTTTCCTTGTAGGTGGCAACTTTGTCCAGCAGGGACTCCAGCGCACCGGCGTGCTCACCCGCCTCCACCAGGTTCAGGGTCAGCTTGTCGAACAGCAGCGGGTGGCGGCCCAATGCCTCATGCAGGCTGGAGCCCGCCTCGATGTCTGACTTGATGTTAAGAATGAGTCGCTGCGCGGCGGGCTTGTCGTGCCCGGCACCGACGATGTCCAGGCCCTGCACCAGCGGGATCCCCGCGCCCAGCATGGTGGACAGCTGGCGCATGAACACCGCGATGTCCTGGGGGTTGACCTTGCCGCCACCGCCCGCGAACAGCGGCTTGGCAACCTTGCGGATGCGCGAAGCGGCGATGCCCTGGCGGCGCAGGTCCGCCTTGAGGGCGGTTTCGTCCGGGGCCGTGCTCTTGCCCTTGACGCGGTTGCCCTTGCGATCGCGGCCTTCCCAGTTGAAGGCGGTGTCGACCTTGATGCCCTTGGATGCTGCGGTGGCGGGAGTGGCCATGGGGTTCCTTGTTACTCGACGGTCACGCTGTTGACTTCCTCGAGGCTGGTAAGGCCGTTCCTGACCTTTTCCAGTCCTGAGCGGCGCAGGTCCCACACGCCCTCGGCGGCGGCCTGCTTGCCGATATCCACGGCGCTGCCGCCGGTCAGGATGATGCGTGCAATGGCTTCGGTGACCGGCAGCACCTGGTAGATGCCCACGCGGCCTTTGTAGCCATCGGTGCATTGATCGCAGCCCTTGGGAGCGAACAGACGTATGCCGGCGGTGACGTCGGCTTCCTGGAAGCCCTCCTTCAGCAGCGCCTCGCGCGGGAGATCCAGCGGCTGCTTGCAGTGCATGCACAGACGGCGCGCCAGGCGCTGAGCAATGATCAGGCTGACGGAGGTGGCGATGGCGTAGGGTTTCACGCCCATGTCCACCATGCGGGTCAGAGTCTGCGGCGTATCGTTGGTGTGCAGCGTGGACAGCACCAGGTGCCCGGTCTGGGCGGCCTTGATGGCGATCTCGGCCGTCTCGAGGTCGCGGATTTCGCCCACCATGATGACGTCCGGGTCCTGGCGCAGGAAGGCGCGCATGGCCGAGGCGAAGGTGAGTCCCACGCGCGGATTGACGTTGACCTGGTTGACGCCGGGGAGGTTGATTTCCGCCGGGTCCTCCGCGGTGCTGATGTTCGTATCCTCTTTGTTGAGGATGTTGAGGCCGGTGTACAGCGAGACCGTCTTGCCCGAACCGGTGGGGCCCGTAACGAGAATCATGCCCTGGGGTTTGGCCAGGAACTTCATGTACAGGTCTTTCTGCTGGGGTTCGTAGCCCAGCGCGTCGATGCCCAGCTGCGCGGAGCTGGGATCGAGGATGCGCATCACGACCTTTTCCCCGAACAGGGTGGGGCAGGTGCTGACGCGGAAGTCGATGGCGCGGTTCTTGGAGATCCTGAGCTTGATGCGGCCGGCCTGCGGCACGCGGCGTTCGGCGATGTCCATGCGCGACATGACCTTCAGGCGCGCCGCCAGCTTGCCCGCCAGTTGCACCGGCGGCTGGGCGATTTCCTTCAGCACGCCGTCCATGCGGTAACGCACGCGGTAGTGTTTTTCGTAGGGCTCGAAGTGGATGTCGGAAGCGCCTTTGCGGATGGCCTCGATCAGCAGCTTGTTGACGAAGCGCACCAGCGGGGCATCTTCGGTGGCGTCTGCACTGGTGACCTCACCGCCGGCCTCGGCGCCATCGCTGGTCTCCAGCGCGTCGAGTTCCATGCCTTCTTCATCGGAGAAGGCGGGGATCTTCGACTCGGAGGCTTCCAGCAGTTTTTCCACCGCCTTCTGGAGCTTGTCGTCCTCCACCACCACGACGTCCACGGCCATGGCGGTCTGGAACTTGATCTCATCGATGGCCAGGTGGTTGGTGGGGTCCGCGACCGCCAGGAAGAGCTTTTTGCCGCGGCGGAAGATCGGCAGGACGCGGTGCTTGGCCAGCAGCTTGTCGCTGACCAGGCTTGAAACCTCGGTGTCCAGCTGCAGGACATCGAGATCGAACAGGGGGACGCCGAACTCGCTGGATGCCGCAATGGCAATGTCGCGCGCCGTGGCGGCGCCGCGATGGATGAGATGGGTGACGATGCTGCCGCCGCCGTCGGCTGCCGTTGCCGCCACGGCATCGGTCATGGCCGAGGCCTCCACCACACCATCCTGTACCAGACGGTACGGCAGTCCTGACAGCGCGGCGCGCGCCTGAGGCGGGTTGGGGGAAGCCAGTGAGGCGTTATCGTTCATGACGTACGCGTGCGACCTTCGATCCGTACCGGCAGACGAGTGTAGCGGACCTGCCGCTACAGGGAATCAGTCAAATGCACCCGGATGGTCGCATGGCGGCCCGGCATTGCCGTGTGACCGGCTCCGCAAAATGAGGGTGGGGCAGCCAAGGTTGTGGGCCGCTACCGGGATTTAGGGGATAACTGTCTGTAATCAGCGACATCGGTGGGTCAGAATCCGGACAACAACAGATCGATGGCCGCCACGATTTCATCTCTGCGGGCGGCAAGATTGAATGCCGGAACCTTAAGCAGTCGGGAAGGCACCGCAGCCATCTGAAGCGTGAACAACGAGTGCTCCACACCTTCGATCAAGAACACCGGGTTTAGGTCTGCGGCAGGCTTTGAAACTTTGGGTACTGGCATCAGGGGAATCACCATCCGGGTATCGAGGTGCTCAAAGATGGCGGCCTGTACGCTGACGAGAAACCCGTCGCCGTCCTGGTTCCTGAAGACGTCGAACCGCGCCATTCAGA
>DAIDKA010000344.1 GCA_027451085.1 Gammaproteobacteria bacterium | reverse complement strand
GTGACCAGGAGTGACCAAAAGGGAGTGCGTTTGTTGCTAAGACGCTACACTAAGGCGCGCGCAACTGTTTGATTTTATTGGAATGGCGCGCCCGACTGGATTCGAACCAGTGACCCCTGCCTTCGGAGGGCAGTACTCTATCCAGCTGAGCTACGGGCGCGTACCTGAAATCTTACCCGATCGCCGACGTGCCGCCCGCTCGCGTGTGGTCACGCTGTGGTCACTCCGTCGGCAGGGCACCCAAGGCGCCATTCGGCAAGCGCCTAATCCCCTTATGCTTTCCCGCCCGATTCGAACCTGCGCTTGACAGCTTCGGAGGGCAGTACTCTATCCAGCTGAGCTACGGGCGCGTCACCCGGGGCACGCCCCGGGCCGCGTAGTTTACCCCAGGCCGGTCGATCAGTGTTGGTGCTCGTGCTCGCTGGCGGCCAGGTCATTGATCAGCTGGATCAGGTCCTGGTGGGCGGCCTCGATGCTGTTGGCGTTGGCGCCTGCCTTGCCGACATCGGTGGCGTACTTGCCGTCGATGGCGATGAATGGCACGCCTTCAACGTGATACCGCTCGGTGATGTCCTGGGCATGCTGCAGGTCCGAGTTCACGGCAAAGGAGTTGTACGCCTTCTTGAAGGCGTCGGCGCTGATGCCGTTGGCCGTCGCCCATTCCAGCTGGCGCTGGAAGGTCTCATCCGGCGTGTTGCCCACCAGGGGGTTGGCGCCGCTGTGCAGGGTGTCGAACACCTTCTGGTCCAGGTCGTTGCGGCCCAGTTCCTTCAGCGTGTAATACAGCTGCGCGTGGGCGCGATGCACCGGACCCCACATCACCGGCACGCGCACGAATTCGATGTAGGGCGCCTTGGTCTTGCGCCATGCCGACAGGTACGACTCCAGCTCGTAGCAGTGGGGGCAGGCATACCAGAACACCTCCATCACCTCGACCTTGTTGGCGGGTGCTTCCTTGGGCTGTGCCGGCACGATGGGGTCATAGTTCACGCCCGGCTTCCACCGGCCATTCGGCAGCTGCTGCTGTGCCGGCAGTTCGGCCACGCGCTCCAGCGAGGTGGTGCCCACCGGTTGGTCATTGGCGGCGTCATTGGCCGCCTCCTTGCTTGCCACGGTGCTGTCGACAGCGGCTGTCGTCGCGGCTTGCTGGACGGAAGGGGCCGTGGTCTGCGTGACGCCCGCGGGCGGGGCCTCGTGGCCGCAGGCAGTCACACTGGCGGTCAGCAGGACGAACAGAAGCGTCAGGGAACGATTCATCGTTGGATTCCATTCAGACAGGCAGCGGTATCTCTCAAGTGTACATGACGGGTCGGGGGAGGACCCTCATACTAGGGATATGAGCCGTTTCCCGAATGTTGAATTCATGCTGAGCGCTGCGGCGCCGGCGCAGTTTCCCCTGGATACCGGTGTGGAGATCGCTTTCGCCGGCCGGTCAAATGCCGGCAAGTCCACGGCCATCAATGCCATCGTCGCCCGCAACGGCTTGGCGCGCACCAGCAAGACCCCGGGCCGCACCCGGCTGCTGAACTTCTTTTCCGTGGACGCGGGCCGCATCGTCGACCTTCCCGGCTATGGCTACGCGGGCGGGCCCCGGGAGGAGCGGGAAGCCTGGGGGCCGCTGATCGATGCCCTGCGGCTGCGTGAAAGCCTGCAGGGGCTGTTCCTGGTGGTGGATTCGCGGCGTGGGGTGGGGGAGTTCGACCTGCAGCTCATCGATTGGGCTGACCCCGCGGTGCGCCAGGTTCACGTGCTTCTATCCAAGGCGGACAAGCTCACCCGTTCCGAGGGCGCCAAGGCGCTGCGCGAGGCGCAGGGGGCATTGGGTAACACAGCCACGGTTCAGCTCTTTTCCGCACTGCGCCGGACAGGTGTTGAGGAAGCGCAACAAAAGCTTGCAGACTGGCTCGCCACCTGATCGAGCCTGCGTTACGATTCGCAACGTTGAGTCAAGAAAAAGCCCCAGTGAACCGAAGTTCACCGGGGCCAGGAGCAACCCGGCACAGGTCTCAATCTAACCGGGTCGTACCCGCCCAGGGAGGTAAGCGGGTGAGTGTCAGGGACACTCACCAGATTGGATGGGGACTCGGGCGAATAGTTCCAGTCCGGTCAGAATATTGAAGAACTTTAATTTTATTTAGGTGCCTGCTGCACGTGCCTGCCGCCAGGCCTTCGGGAAAATTTCCCGGCCTCAGTGGGCCTCGTCCCAGTTGGCGCCCGTGCCGATATCCACCTTCAACGGCACCTTGAGTTCCAGCGCGCCGGACATCAGCCGGCCCACGGCTTCGCGCGTCGCGGCCACCTTGTCTGCGGCCACTTCCAGCACCAGTTCGTCATGCACCTGCATCAGCAGGCGCGCTGCATCCGACTGTTGGCACCAGCGGTCCACCGCGATCATGGCCAGTTTGATGATGTCGGCGGCGGTGCCCTGCATCGGCGCATTGATGGCGCTGCGTTCCGAGTACTGCTGCAGCTGGCGGTTGCTTGACTTGATGTCGGGCAGGTACAGCCGCCGGCCGCACACGGTCTGCACAAACCCCTGCGCCTTGGCGCGTTCGCGGGTCTCGTCCATGAAACGGCGCACGCCGGGATAGCGGGCGAAGTAGCGGTTCACGTACTCCTGCGCCGAGCCGCGGTCGATCCCCAGCTGCTTGGCAAGACCGAAGGGCGACATGCCGTAGATCAGTCCGAAGTTGATGGCCTTGGCGGTGCGACGCTGGTCGCCGCTGACTTCGCCCAACGGCAGGCCGAAGATCTCGGCGGCGGTGGCGGCGTGTACGTCGCGGTCATCGGCAAAGGCCGACAGCAGGGCTGCGTCCCCCGACAGATGCGCCATGATGCGCAGCTCTATCTGCGAGTAGTCGGCTGCCAGCAGCACATGCCCTTCGGGGGCGATAAAGGCCTGCCGGATGCGCCGGCCGGCAGGGCTGCGGATGGGGATGTTCTGCAGGTTGGGATCGGTGCAGGACAGCCGCCCGGTCTGCGCCACGGCCTGATGATAGGAGGTGTGCACGCGTCCCGTGCGCGCATTGATCTGCTCCGGCAGCCGGTCGGTGTAGGTGGATTTCAGCTTGGCCAGCTGACGGAAGTCCAGTACGATGCGCGGCAGCTCATGGGCCGAAGCCAGCTCCTCCAGCACGTCCTCGGCGGTGGACGGTTGGCCCGTCGGGGTCTTGCGCACCACCGGGATCTGCAGTTTCTCGAACAGGATCTGCTGCAGCTGCTTCGGCGACTCCATGTTGAATTCGGTGCCCGCGACGGCGTGCGCCTTTGCCACCAGTTCCTGCAGCTGCCCGGTGATTTCCAGGCTCTGCGCCTTCAGCATGGCGCCATCGATCAGCACGCCGTTTGCTTCGATGCGCGTCAGCACCGGGACCAGTGGCTGCTCGATCCTCTCATACAGTTCACGCAGCGGTGGCACCGATTCGAGCTTCGGCCACAGCACCGAGTGCAGCTGCAGGGTCACGTCGGCATCTTCGGCGGCGTATTCGGCGGCGCGATCAACAGGCACCTGGTTGAAGGTCAGCTGCTTGGCCCCCTTGCCCGCGACATCTTCGAACTTGATGGTCTTGATGCCCAGGTACCTGGCCGCCGTTGAGTCCATGTCGTGCCGCGTGGCCACGCTGTTCCAGACATAGGACTCCAGCATGGTGTCGTAGCGCTGACCCGCAAGCTTGATGCCGTGGTTCTGCAGCACGTGTGCGTCGTACTTCAGGTGCTGGCCCACCTTGGGGTGGGCCTCGCTTTCGAGCAGCGGGCGCAGCGCCTCCAGCACGCGGGCGCGATCCAGCTGCGGCGGCGCATCCAGGCAGTCGTGCCGCAACGGTACATAGGCCGCGACGCCCGGCGCGGTGCTGAACGACACGCCGACGATTTCCGCCGTCATGTAGTCGAGGCTGGTGGTCTCGGTGTCGAAGGCGAACAGCGGTGCATCGCGCAGCGTCGCAAGCCAGCTTTCAAATTGCGCCCACTCCAGCACGGTGTCGTAGTGACGCTCGGGCGGGGGGTGCGTCGCTTCTGCGCCGGCAGCGGTTGCAGCTGCGGCGTCGGCGGCCGGGACCGGGGCCGCGCGGGACGCGGCCGCGCTTGCCGCCGGGGATGACCCGTCTGCTTCGCCGCCCTCGAGCTGCCGCAGCAATGCCTTCAGCTCGAAGCGGCTGTACAGGGCGCGCAGGGCCGCGGTGTCCGGCGGCAGGCGCGAGAGTTGCGCCGGTGCCAGTGGCAGGTCAAGTTCGGTGTCGAGCGTCGCCAGCCGGCGCGACAGTTCCAGGGTCGCGAGGTTTTCGCGCAGACTCTCGCCCACCTTGCCAGTGATGTCGGCGGCATGAGCCACGAGTTCGTCCAGCGTCGAGTACTGCGCCAGCCACTTGGCGGCGGTCTTGGGACCGACCTTGGGCACGCCGGGAATGTTGTCGCTGGCATCGCCGATCAGGGCGAGGTACGCCACGATCTGCTCAGGCCAGACGTCGAATTTCGCCTTTACGCCGTCGCGGTCCAGCCGCGAGCCGCTCATGGTGTTCTCCACCGTGATGAACTCGTTCACCAGCTGCGACATGTCCTTGTCGCCCGTGGACAGGATCACACGCTGCCCGGCCCGGGCGGCCCGGCATGCCAGCGTCCCCATGACGTCATCCGCCTCGACCCCGGAAATGCGCAGCAGCGCAAAGCCCTGGGCCTTGATGATATCCAGCAGCGGCTGCACCTGGGCGCGCAGGTCGTCCGGCATCGGCGGGCGGTGTGCCTTGTAGGACTCGAACAGTTCGTCGCGGAAAGTGCGGCCGGGCGCATCGAACACCACGACCACCTGCGCATCGGGATGGTCCTTGCCCAGACGCGCCATCATGTTGAGCACGCCGAGGATGGCCCCGGTGGGCTCGCCCTGGCTGCTGGTCAGCGGTGGCAGCGCGTGAAAGGCTCGGTACAGGTAAGAGGAGCCGTCCACCAGGACGAGCGTGTTGTTGTCACTCATTTGTGCATTATGCCCGCTGTCGCCGGGCTGCGCCGACGCACGCGTCAACCGGCGCCAGGGCTCGCGCGCTGTAGGGAGTATGCGTGATCCTGTGGTGGCGGCCATTGCTGCGAACCGGTTCGGACTCGGCGCCCGGCCTGGAGAACTCGACAATATTGCCGGTGATCCCCGCGGCTGGCTGACATCACAGCTGACAGGTCCCGCGCCGCTGATCATTGACCCCGCATTGCGCAACACCGTCTACGTCATGTCGATGATCGAGGACATGCGCAGCATCAACCGGGATGCCCGCACCCATGCCATGAAGACGGGCGGCGCGATGGCCGTTGCGGATGTCGGCAGGGTCAGCAACGGTGCCGTCTTCGGCCCGCAATACGTCGCCGAGGTACTGGCACGCCTGCAGCAGGGCGCGACGACGGACCGCCCGTTCGTCGAACGCATCGTGCAGTTCTGGTCCAATCACTTCGCGGTGTCGGTGGACAAGGGCGATCTTCTCGGCCTGGCAGGCTGCTATGAGCGCGAGGCCATCCGCCCGCACGTCCTCGGGGATTTCAGCGAGCTGCTGCTCGCGGCGGAGACGCACCCGGCCATGCTGATGTACCTGGACAATTTCCGCTCCACTGGACCGCAGTCGCAGGCTGCCAGGCACGTCCGCCATGGCGGCATCAATGAGAATCTCGCACGCGAAATCCTGGAGCTGCACACCCTGGGCGTAGACGGCGGCTATTCTCAGGCGGACGTCATCGCCTTCGCACGGGTGATCTCCGGCTGGTCGATCGGCACGACCGAGGGTGGTTTTGCCGGC
The DNA here is from genome assembly GCA_027451085.1 of Gammaproteobacteria bacterium. Lineage (GTDB taxonomy): Bacteria > Pseudomonadota > Gammaproteobacteria > Steroidobacterales > Steroidobacteraceae > DAIDKA01. Next base: position 12,040 of record DAIDKA010000344.1, on the reverse strand, counting down.
GGTGGCCTGCCGGGGACGTTCGACTTCAAGCCGAACCTGCACGAGCCCGGCGCGCAGCAGGTCAACGGCCGGGTCTATGGCCAGAACGGCCAGGCCCAGGGTCGGGCGGTGCTGGACGATCTGGCGCGCAGCCCGGCCACGGCGCATCACATCGCCACCAAGCTGGCGCGGCATTTCATCGCTGATGAGCCGCGGGAGGACACGGTGCGCAGCATTGCCCGCGCTTTTACCGGCAGCAACGGGCATCTGCCGACGGTGTACCGCAGCGTCGTGGCGCAGGCGCAGGCCTGGGAACAGCCGCTGTCCAAGTACAAAACGCCCAGCGACTACGTGTTCTGTGTCTACCGCGCGCTGGATCTGCCTGCGAGTCCCCCGGGGCGGGGCGCGCAGGGTATTTTCAATGCCTTGGGCCAGCGCACCTGGATGCCGACGTCGCCGGCGGGTTATCCGGATCGCAGTGCGGACTGGGATGGCGGCTCGGCCCTGATGAAGCGCCTGCAGTGGGCCGGCCAGATGGGCCAGCGGCTGGGCGCGAGGCTCGATGCGCGCGCACTGGCGCCCCGGCTGCTGGGTGGCACGCTGACGGCCGCGACGCGCACGGCACTGAGTCGCGCCGAGAGCGGCGCCCAGGCGCTGACATTGCTTCTGGCATCGCCCGAGTTCATGCACCGCTGAGGCGGAGGAATCATGAAAAGACGCCAATTCATCGGAGCAGCCTCGCTGGTCGCGGCTGGCTCGCTGTTGACCCGCGGGGTTGCGTTTGCGGACACCGGCGGTCAGGCGCGCCTGGTGGTGATCATCATGCGCGGCGCACTGGACGGGCTGGCGGCGGTGCCACCCTATGGCGATCCGGACTACGCCAGGCTGCGTGGCAGCCTGGCGGTCGCCGCGCCGGGGGCGAAAGATGGTGTGCTCAGGCTCGATGGCACTTTCGGCCTGCACCCGGCATTCAACTTTCTGCAGCAGGCCCATGCCGACCGTGAACTCGTGGTCTGTCACGCAGTGGCCAGCGGCTACCGCGAGCGCTCGCACTTTGATGGCCAGAACGTGCTCGAAAGCGGTGGTGTCGCACCTGGCACCCTCGACACGGGCTGGCTGAACCGTGCGCTGGGGGCGTTGCCCCGCGGCGCCGTGCCCGCCGATCCGCCGGTGGCGCTGGGCGCCAATGTGCCACTGCTGCTGCGCGGCCCGGTGGACGTGACGTCATGGTCGCCGACCAGGCTCACGGCGGTGGACGAGGACACGCTGCAGCGCGTGGCGGAGATGTATGCCGGGGATCCGCAGCTGTCGAAGCGCCTGGGCGAGGCGCTGGTGGCGGATGCCATGGCGCGGGACGAGGCCGGCATGGCCGGGATGAAGGCTGCCACGAAGGCCGGATCCCGCTATGACGAAGTGGCGCGTGCCGCAGCGGGATTCCTGCGCAACGACGCCGGCCCCCGGGTCGCTGTGTTCGACACCACCGGTTGGGACACCCACGCCAACGAAGGCGGCGCCCGTGGCCAGCTGGCGCAGCGGTTCATGGAGCTGGACGCGGGCCTCAAACTGCTGAAGCAGCAGAGCGGCCAGGCCTGGCGCAATACGGTCGTCATTGCGATCACCGAGTTCGGCCGTACCGCGGCCGTGAATGGCACCGGCGGCAGCGACCATGGCACCGGCACTGTCGCGTTCCTGCTGGGTGGCGCCGTCGATGGCGGGCGTGTGCTGGCCGACTGGCCGGGACTGTCGCAGAGGGCGCTGTACCAGCAGCGCGACCTTGCGCCGACGCTGGACCTGCGCGCCGTTCTCAAGGGCGTGCTCGCGGATCACATGGGCGTGCCGCGGCGCGCGCTGGACGAGACAGTGTTCCCGGACAGCCGTGAGATCAAACCACAACAGGGTTTGATCCGCGCCTGAGCGCTGGTGTCATTTTTGATCCGGCGCTGACGATGGTGCTGACGGTGGCGCTGAAGATGCCGGTCCGGATGCCGGCGCGGCGCTGGCCGGATGCGTCACCACGCGGGCATTGCGTTCAGGCAGGTACAGCGGGCCGCGCTGGCCGCAGGCGGACAGCAGCGCGGCCGCCGCCAGGCTCACGGCCAGCAAAGCTTCACCGATCAGGTGCACTCCGGCACGCTTATGCATACATCGGCCGCGCATCGCGCAGGTTGAGCCAGCCGCGGATCACGCGGTAGGCGATCCACAGGCCGACGAGGGCGATGCCGATGGGCAGTGTGGCGAAACCCACCAGCACCAGCATCAGCGGTATCGACACCAGCCACACGGCGAGCGACAGCAGCATGCCCCACCAGAAGGTGCGGATCTGCCAGCGGAAGTGCGATTCCAGGAAGCTGCCGTGCACGTCGCTGCGACGGACGTAGTTCATGATCACCGCGACGATGGAGGGCAGCCCGAACAGGAAGCTGCCCGCCACGGTGACCGCGCTGGTCACGCCGATCAGCACCGACAGCGCATGCAGTCCATAGATGACATGGGTGTAGGTGACCAGTGAATCGCGGGGACGATTTTCCATGGCGGCAGTGTACCAGTCCCGCTAAGGTAGGCGTCATGGGCACGCGTCCCGGTGCGGCCGTCGTCAATGCCTGGTGGGTGAAAGTTGCAGCCTTATGACAATCGCCATCCCTGACCTGATCTTCGGGTTGTTTGATCAATCCGGTTCCGAGAGCTACGGCGAGCACACGACGCAGCTGCAGCATGCGCTGCAGGTCGCCGGGCTGGCGCGGCACCACGGCTGCACGCCTGCATTGGTCGTTGCGTCGCTGCTGCATGACGTCGGCCAGTTCCTGGACGATGCGGGCAATGCCGCTGAGTCCCGGGGCATCGACGCACGCCATGAGCTCAGCGGCGCGCAGTTCCTGGAGCGCTGGTTCTCCGAGGAAGTCACCGGGCCCGTGCGGCTGCATGTCGCGGCCAAGCGCTATCTGTGCGCCATCGAGCCGGCCTATCTGCAGGGGTTGAGCCGTGCGTCTGCGCTGAGCCTCAAACTTCAAGGCGGACCGATGACGCCTGCGCAAGCGCGGCAGTTCGAGCTGGAACCCTTTTACACCGATGCCGTGACGCTGCGGCGGTTCGACGACATGGGCAAGCAGCCCGGCCTTGCGATGCCGCCCCTCGACTCCTACCGCGCGCTGCTCGAGGCACAGCTGCGTGCGCGCGTCGGCTACTTTTTCAGTTTCTCCCCCACCCGCCGGTAGGCCTCGCGGAACGGGATGCCCTCCTTCACCACCAGTTCGTAGGCCTGCTCCGCGGCATGGATCGAGGAGTCCAGGCGGATGTTCTCGCGCCGGAACGACATGGCGTTGACAGCGGCGGGCAGGATGTCCAGCGTCTGGGTGGCGACATCGATGGCGCGGAACAGCGGCGGCTTGAGCAGCTGCAGGTCGCGCTGGTAGCCCGAAGGCAGCTTGGCGCAGATGCTCAAGCATTCATTCATGGCGGCGGTGGCGACGGCGGTGCGGCCGCGCACCAGCTCGAACACGTCCGGATTGCGCTTCTGCGGCATGATCGAGGAGCCGGTGGTGAATGCGTCCGGCAGCGCCACGAAGCCGAATTCCTGCGTGTAGAACAGCAGCACGTCGGCGGCGAAGCGTCCCAGGTCCTGCATCAGCAGGGTGAGCTCGAACAGCAGGTGGGCTTCGGCCTTGCCGCGTGACAGCTGCACGGAGGTCACGGGCTCCTGCACGGAATCAAAGCCCAGTTCGCGTGTGGTGGCGGCGCGGTCCAGCGGCAGCCCTGGTGCGCCGTAGCCCGCGGCGCTGCCGAGCGGATTGCGGCCCAGGCGGCGCAGCACGCCGCGCAGATTGGCTGCGTCGTCGCGGATTTCGGCGGCAAAGCCGCCGGCCCACAGCGGCACGGAACTCGGCATGGCCTGCTGCATGTGGGTGTAGCCCGGCAGCACGGTGTGCTGTTCGCGCGCCGCGAGGCCGTCCAGTGCGGCGGCGACCTTGTCCGCGCCTGCGGCGAGATCACCCACAGCCTCGCGCAGGTACAGGCGCAGCGCGGTCAGCACCTGGTCGTTGCGCGAGCGCCCCAGGTGGATGCGGCCACCGGCGGGTCCGATGCGCTGGGTCAGGCGGGTCTCCAGCGCGGTCTGGCCGTCCTCGTCGGCGAGGGAGATGTGCCACTCCCCGCGCGCGTGCTGGATGGCGATGGCTTCCAGCCCGGCCGTGATCGCGGCCAGGTCCTCGGCGGACAGCAGCTGCTGTGCGTGCAGCATGCGCGCGTGCGCCAGTGAGGCACGCGCATCGTGCTTCACCAGCCTCTCATCCAGCAGGTAGTCGTCGCCGGCGGTGTAGGCGAGCACGCGCTCGTCGAGCGGCGCGCCCTTGTCCCAGAGTCGGCTCACGCCTTGGGTCCGCCCTGCTCGTTGACCGGAATGGCCTTGGCGTCGGCCACGATCAGCGTGCCGGTGCCCTCATTGGTGAACACCTCCCCCAGGATGCCCTCCGGCGCCGAGTAGGACACCACATGCACGCGACGCACGCCGCCCTTGATGGCGCTCTCGATGGCGCGCGCCTTGGGCAGCATGCCGTCGCTGATGGCCCCGGAGTCGCGCAGCCGCTTGAGGCCGGCAAGATCGGTGTAGGAGATCAGCGAGCCCGGGTCCGCAAGACGCTCCAGGATGCCCGGTGCGCCCGTGCACAGGATCAGCTTCTCGGCCGACAGCGCCGCGCCGATGGCGGCCGCCACGGTGTCGGCGTTGATGTTGAGCAGCGTGCCCTTGTCGTCGGCCGACAGCGGGCTGATCACCGGCATGTAGCCCTCGTCCAGCAGCTTGCGGATGGGCGCGGTGCCGATGCTGTCGATGTCGCCCACCAGGCCGTAGTCGACGGTCTCGTCGCTGTTTTCCAGCTTCACCGGCGGACGCTTGTGCGCCTGGACCACGCCGGCGTCGACACCGGACAGGCCCACGGCCTGCACTTCCAGCTCGCGGCAGGCGGCGAGGATCCGGGTGTTGATCAGCCCGGACAGCACCATGGAGGTGACCTCGATGGATTTTTCATCGGTCACGCGCCGACCCTGCACCATGCGGCTGTGCACGCCCAGCGCGCCTTCCACTTCGGTCAGCTGCGGGCCGCCGCCATGCACCATGACGACCTTCACGCCCATGTAGTACAGGATGCTGATCTGTTCCATCAGCGAGTGCGTGAGGGCCGGATCGCCGAACACGCCGCCGCCGGCCTTGATGACGAAGGTCTTGCCCTTGTACAGGCGTATGTACGGCGCGGCATCCTTGAGGGCGCGGAGGGCGAGGTTCTGGCTGCCCCGATGCATGTTCATCAGCGTGCTTCCTTGAGCATACGGTGGAGGACCGCCATCTGTACGATCAGGCGGTTGTGGGCTTCGCGCAGCACCACGCTGCGCGGACCGTCGAGCACCTCGTCGGCGATCGCGGTGTTGCGGCGTACCGGCAGGCAGTGCATCAGCCGGCACGCGGGATCGGTGTGGTCGAACCAGTCGTTGCGCACGCACCAGTGCGAGAGGCTGGCGCGCAGCGCGGCATCCGCCTGCGCATCGCCGTAGGCGGCGGTGGCGCCCCACTCCTTGGCGTAAATGACCTGCGCGCCCTGCAATGCCTCGCGACGGTCGCTGGTCTCACTGACCCGGCCGCCGGAGGCCGCGGCGGCGCGGCGCGCCTTGTCCATCAGCGGCGCGGGCAGTGCGAAGCCCTCGGGGCGCAGCACCACCACGTCCATGCCGCGCTGGGCCGCCATGTGCAGCGCCGTCGAGGGCACTGCCAGCGGCAGTGCGCGTGGATGCCATACCCAGGACAGCACGAACCTGCCGGTGCGCGGCACGCCGATGTCGTCCATGGTCTTCCAGTCGGCCAGCGCCTGGCAGGGATGGCTCATCGCCGATTCCAGGTTGATCAGGGGTTTGTCGGCCACCAGCTCCGCCATGGCGTTGAAGGCGGTCTCGTTGATGTCCGCGTCCAGGTTCCTGCCATCGGCAAAGGCGCGGATGCCCATGACATCGCAGAACGAGCTCATGACCGGCAGGCCCTCGCGGATGTGTTCGGCGGCGTCGCCGTCCATCGCAACGCCCAGGCGGGTTTCCATCCGGTAGGTGCCGTTGCCCGGGGTGATGACGAACGAGCTGCCACCGAGCTTCGACATGCCGGCCTGCATGGAGGCAAGCGTGCGCAGCGAGTTGTTGAAGAACAGCAGCCCCAGGACCTTGCCGGCCAGCGCCTGCGGCTCCGGGTGTTGCACCAGCCGCTGCGCGAGCTGCAGCAGGTCCACGACTTCCTCACGCGAAAAGTCGGCGAGGTCACAGAAGCGTTTCATGCCGCCAGCTCCGCCAGGGCGGCACGCAGCAGGTCGACATGCTCCTCCAGCAGGATGAACGGCGCCAGCAGCCGCAGCACGTTGGGGTCGCTGCTGGTGCCGGCGAGGATGTTGCGTTCGAGCAGTTCACGCTGCACGTCCTTGGCGGGGCGGCTGGTGCGCAGGCCGGTGAGGTGTCCCGCGCCCTGGTGGCCCTGCACCGGGCCGACGATGCAGGTGCGGCGCACGTAGGCGCCGACGCGCCGCACCCGCTCCAGCAGCTGCTCGGACTCGATGGCTTCGATCGTCGCCTCGATGGCGGCGCAGGCGAGGGGGCCGGCGCCGAAGGTGGTGCCCAGGGCGTCCATGGCCAGCGCCGCTGCGGTCGTGTCCGACATCAGCAGCGCCGAGCAGGGATAGCCGTTGCCCAGCGCCTTGGCGGTGGTGATCATGTCCGGTGTGACGCCGTGGAGATTGGCGGCAAACGGCCGGCCGGTGCGGCCGACGCCGCACTGCACCTCGTCGAAGATCAGCACGGCGCCGGTTTCATCGCAGCGCCGGCGCAGCACCTCGAGGTATTCATTGCCCAGATCATAGGCGCCGCCCAGGCCCTGCACGGGCTCGACGATCACCGCCGCGGTCTGTTCGGTCACATGCGTTGCAATCGCGCCAGGATCGCTGCGTGACATGAAGGCCACATCGAACGGCGCGCGCGGGAAGCCGTACCATTTTTTTGCGGCGCCCCAGGTGACGGCCGCGGCGGCGGCCGTGCGGCCGTGGAAGCTGTGTTCCAGCGCCACCACCTGCGTCCGGCCAGGCTGCAGGCGGAACGCCATCTTCAGGGCGTTCTCGTTGGCTTCGGCGCCGCTGTTGACGAAGAACACCGTATCGAGCCCCAGGCCCGCGAAGCGCACCAGGCGGTTTGCTGCGCGCAGCCGCACGTCCATGGGCACGGCATTGGTCTGGAACTGGCAGGCACGGGCCTGCTCGGTCACAGCGCGGGTCCAGCCCGGATGACCGTAGCCCAGCGCGGCAACGGCATGGCCGCCGTACAGGTCGAGCACCTTGCGGCCGTCACGGGTGTACAGCCAGACCCCTTCCGCGCGTTCCACGGGCAGGGGGTATTGGGCAAAGACCCGGGCCAGGTGATCGGGAATGGCGGTGCTTGCGACTTTGGCGTTCATGCAATCAGGTTCTTGTTTCAGGTCCAGCCAGGGGCTGGCGCGGTGAGGCCCGTGGTCTCGGGCAGGTTGAACAGCCGGTTCATCCATTGCACAGCGCCACCGGCGGCGCCCTTGGTCAGGTTGTCGATGACACACATGACGGCGATGGTGCGACCATTGGCGGCTGCGGACAGATGCGCGTAGTTGCTGGTGGCCACCTGTTTCATGCGCGGCGCGGACTCGGACACCCGCACGAAGGGCGCGTGGGCATAGAAGTCCTTGAGCGCCTGCAGCGCCTGCCCGGTGTCCACGGCCCTGGCAAGCTGGCCCTGCACGGTGACGTGGATGCCCCGGGCGAAGGGGCCGGAGTGCGGCACGAAGGCGAAATCAGCCTGCACCCCCGAGGCGGCCAGCGCCAGCGCTGCGACTTCGGGCGCGTGGCGGTGCGCCAGGGCGTTGTAGGCGTACAGGTCGCTGTTGCGCAGCGGATGGTGCGTGCCTTCCACGGGCTTGCGCCCCGAGCCGGTGCTGCCGGTCACACCGCTCACGAAAAGCGTAGGTGACACCAGCCCCAGCTGCAGCAGCGGCACGCTTGCCAGCAGGATGGCCGTGGCAAAGCAGCCGGGATGGGCGATGTGCGGCGTCCGCGACTGCGCCAGGTGCTCGGGTACCGCGCAGGTGAACTGCGGCAGCCGGCCGGGCGCACCGTGCTCATGCTTGTACACGGCCTGGTAGGCCGCTGCATTGGCGTAACGGTAGTCGGCGGAGATGTCGACCACGCTGGGGTGGGTGCCGGCCTTGTCCGCTGCCGTGAGCAGTGAGTCCACCAGCGCGGCGGCGGCCCCGTGGGGCGCGGCGCAGAACAGCGCCGCGCGCGGCAGTTCGCACACCAGGCGCTGCAGCTGCTGCTGGGGGATGAAATTCGTCTGCGGGTAGGCGCAGGCGAGATGCGGGAATGCCTTGTGCAAAGCCTCACCCGGCTGGCTGTCGGACATGATGCCGGCGAGTCTGAACCGGGGATGCGCCGCGAGCAGACGCAGCAGTTCGCCGGCGACATAGCCACTGCCGCCCAGGACCAGGGCCGGGATCGTGCCCTCGCTGGAGGCGGCCAGCGTCATGCCTCATCTCCGTCGGATTCGCGCGGGGTTCGCGCCGGCAGCTTCAGCGTCTGGATGATGTGGTCGCCCAGCGCTGCGCCGTTGCTCATCGCGTTGAACCCGACCACCTGGGTCTGCTCCTCGATGATTCCCACGCCGGCCTTGTTGTCCGTGGCAGGTCCGGTCACGGCGCAGGGCTCGACGCTGAAGCGCTCGCGCAGCAGCTTGACGCCACCCCAGGCCGCCACCGGGTCGTTGGCCGACAGCACCACGCCGGTCAGCGCGGCGCGGATGTCGGGGCAGTTCAGGATGGCATCGACGCCATAGGTGCCCAGCAGGCCGTCGCCCAGTTCGAACACGATGACGTCAGGCTTCTTTTCTGACAGCTGCGTGATCATGGTGCGCGTCAACGCCGGGCCGTTGACGCGGGTGGTGGTGACGATGCCGTGGTCCGTGAAGATGGCGGAGTTGCGCGCACCGGCGTCCTCGAACGCCAGGATGTCGCGGCGCAGGGAAACACCGGTGGCCTTGAAGGCGTCGATGGTCAGGCCCCGGTGACGCATGCGGCTGATGATGGCGCTGGCGGCCGCGGTCTTGCCGGCTTCCATGCAGGTGCCGGCCAGGGCCACCACCGGGACACCGCGTGCGTTGAGGGGTGCCGCCAGGTCGAGCTTGTGGAAGCCGACCCGCGCCGGCACGCCGATGCGTTCGGCCAGGTATGGGAAGGTGAGCACGCCGCCAAGCACCCGGCAGTCGAACGGCCGGCCCTTGTCGGGATTGGCCGAATCGCACACACCCAGCACGCCGCCGATGTTCAGCATCTGGATGACATCGCCGGGCTTGACGCTCGCCGGGATGTGCCCGGAGTAGCCGAACAGCGCGTTGCGGTGGCCCAGCGCGCCGACCACCACGTCGCCCTTGCCCACCTTGGCCATGCGGCCGCTGGTGAGTTCCAGCGTGTTGTAGGTCGACTTGTTGGTCAGGATTTCCACGACCACCACCACGCCCTCCTCGGCGGGGATGTCCGCGGTGATGCGCACCTCGCGCGCCAGGTTGCAGGCCTGGGTGATGGAGGCGATCTTGTCGACGACCACGCTTCTCATGTTCAACGGTCCTTCTGCGCGAGTTCGCCGGCGCGGGTGTAGAACACACCGGTCAGGGATACGATCTTGGAGAACCCGAGCGCATCGGTGGCGGTCCACTCCCCGGCAGCCTCGCCATAGACGCCCTTGGAGGCGGCCATCAGCGAGTACGGCGACTCCACGCCCTCGATGAACAGGCTGCCCGGACGCAGCAGGAAGTGCACCTCGCCCGTGACGCGGGCCTGGGAGGACAGCATCAGCGCTTCGATGTCGCGGCACACCGGGTCCAGCAGCTGGCCCTCGTGCACGAGGTCGCCGTAGGGCTGCGCCACGCTTTCCTTGATGCGCTGCTGGCGCGGGGTCAGCACCAGCTTTTCCAGCTCGCGGTGGGTGTTCAGCAGGATGTCGGCGGCAGGAGCCTCGAACGCCACGCGGCCCTTGGTGCCGATGATGGTGTCGCCCAGGTGGATGCCGCGGCCGATGCCGAAGCGTGCGCCGATGGCCTCCAGCTGTTCGATCACGGCCACCGGGTCGAGTTTTTTGCCATCCAGGCCGGCCGGCCGGCCCTGCTCGAAGCGCACGGTGTGGTGCTCGGGTGCGGCGGGGTTGGTGAATGCGTTCCGCGACAGCACCCAGGCCTCATCCGGGATGCTGCCCCGGGAGGTGAGGGTTTCCTTGCCGCCGATGGAAACGCCCCACAGCCCGCGGTTGGTGGAGTAGGCGGCGCCGTATGGCGGCACCGGCAGGTTGCGCGCTTCCAGGTAGGCCAGCTCCTCCTGGCGCTTGAAGGCCTTGTCGCGCACCGGGGCGATGATCTCGAGCTCAGGCGCCAGCGTGCGCAGCGCAACCTCGAAGCGCACCTGATCGTTGCCGGCGGCGGTGCAGCCATGGGCAATGCTGTTGGTGCCGAGCTTGCGCGCCATGCGGGCGATGGTCTGCGCCTGCATCACGCGCTCGGCGCCCACCGACAGCGGGTACAGGTTGCCGCGACGCACATTGCCCATGATCAGGAAGCGCAGCACCTGCTCGAAGTAATCGGCACGCGCATCGACCATGTGGTGCTCGACGGCGCCCAGCGCGAGGGCGCGCTGCTGCAGCGTCGCGGCGGCCTTGGCGTCGATGCCGCCGGTGTCCACCACCACGGTGATGATCGGGCGCTGGTGGTTTTCCGCAAGCCACGGCACCAGGAACGAGGTGTCGAGGCCGCCGGAATATGCGAGAACGATGGGCTTGGCGCCCTGGGCCGGAGCAGTAGACATGGATTAAACCTTGAAGGTCGAGCGCAGACGGGCGATCAGGCTGGCCTGGGCGCGTTCGCTGCGGGTTGCGATGAAAATAGTGTCGTCGCCGGAGATGGTGCCGACGACCTCGGGCCACTCGGCCTTGTCGATGGCGACCGTGACACTGCCGGCTGCGCCGATCGTGGTTTTGATCACGATGAGGCTGTCGCCGGCGGTGAGCACCTGGCGCACGAACTGCGCCAGCGCGCCGAAGTCCCCGTTGGCGCGTGCGACTTCATCCGGGGGCGCAACGTAGCGGCCGCTGGCCTTGAGCACGCCCAGGTCGCGCAGGTCGCGGCTGATGGAGGACTGGGTTACGTCGAAGCCTTCCCGCTGCAGCTTGCGCACCAGGTCGCCCTGCCTGCGCACGACGTCGCCGCGCAGGATGCGCAGGATGGCGTCGCGTCGGTCGAGTTGCTGGGTGTCGTGGAGCATGCGGGGTCGGGGCAATCATGCATAAATTTTCGCTTATTGTGCATAAAAATGCATGGCAGTGCAAGCGGCCTACTTGTCCAGTGTGTAGACGACGTCCGCGCCGCCCCACCTGGCCGGCCTCGGTGCGGATCAGCCTCACCCGGCGGGTGCTGCAGGGTCGGTATGCAGCCAGGCCGAGATCAGCCGGTACGCGATGGCGTGGGGTGGCGGCAGCAGGATGCGTCCGCCGATGAGGTCGTCGCGGCTGAACCAGGCGGCCTGTTCCAGTTCACCGTTCAGCCGGATCTGGGTCTGCGCGCCCGCCGTGGCCTGGAAGCCGAGCATCAGGCAGGCGGGAAACGGCCACGGCTGTGATGAGTGGTAGCGGAGGCCGGCGACTGCCACGCCAGTCTCCTCGCGCACCTCCCGCACCACCGCGTCCTCCAGTGACTCCCCGGGTTCGACGAAACCGGCAATGGTGGAATAGCGCCCCGGGGGCCAGGACGGTTGACGGCCGAGCAGCGCACGCTCGCCGTCCGTGACCAGTACGATGATGGCCGGATCAATGCGCGGGAAGACCTCGTGGCGCTCGGCAGTGCCGGTGCAGACCAGGGCGTGGCCGGCGCGGGCCGGGAGCATGGCGGCGCCACAGGTGCCGCAGAAGCGGTTCCGCAGCCGCCACAGCGACAGTGCCCGGGCGTAGGCCAGCACCGCCGCTTCGGAGGCGTCAAGATCCGCGGC
>DAIDKA010000343.1 GCA_027451085.1 Gammaproteobacteria bacterium | reverse complement strand
GATGCGGACGCCCTGGAGCGGGCGCTGTTTCTGTGCCAGTGGCGCACCGGTCACGGCGCTCCGGACGGTGAGCCCACGCCTGTTGCCTGCACCACGGCAGCCATATCCACTGACGAGGCGGTGCATCAGACCAAGCAGTGGTGGACGTACTGGGCGCGTTTCAGCACTGATGGCGCAGTAAGGGCCAAAATACGCTTCAACGGCGACTTCCTGGCCTTCCAGGCGCGTCAACGGCAGGACCCGGCTCTTGCGGCGGTACTGCTGCCACAGGCGGGCCGGCTGCCCGGTGATGATTGGCGCGTCCTGCTGGTACGGGCCCTGGCTGCCCGGGCGAGAGCGCCAGCCTCGAATCCGGCCAACCCCGGCGGCTAACCGGCGACAGCCCTGCGGCGGTACTCCGCCAGCGTGATGATCTGCTGCTGCCGCCTGTCCCACAGGATGCAGGTCAAGGCGTGACAGATGTCAGACAGGCGCAGCCGCATCACATCCTTGAACAGGTGCTCGTATTGCCTGTGGCAGCTGGCAATCCGGTGGCCTGGAATGCAGGTGGAGAGGTGATGGATGTGATGGTAGGCCAGGTTGACGGTAAACCAGTTCAGCCATCCCGGCAGCACCAGGTAACTGGTGCCCCTGATCGCGCCGGCATCGTAGTCCCAGCCCGCGCTGTTGCTGGCATAGGAGCCCTCGAAGTTGTGCTGCACGGTGAACATCAGGATGCCGACAGCCCCGGCAAGCGAGAGACTGACCAGGTAGATGGGAAGGAACAGTCGCGGGCCACACAGCCAGCACATCAGGCCCCAGAGGCACAGCAGGACCACGTTGTTCCAGAACATGTGCCAGTATTCCCTGGAATTACGCCAGACCCGGGTGTGGAAACTTGCAGCACGCTGGCGTAACGGCACGCCCCGCGCAGCCCTGCTGATCCCGGCCATGTGCAGCAGAAACCCGACGGTCCCCTTCACCCAGTTGAAGCGCGGGTTGAAGACCAGATAGATGAACCCCACCAGGGGCGACATGAGGACGCTGCACTTGGCCCGGTACAGCCGCTGCCGGCCGGCACTCAAGGCCGCGTACTCGTCTGTCGACAGCGTGGTGTAGGGCCCGCGGTATCTTTCCCAGTCACCGTTACAGGTGTGGTGGAAATTATGATTCTGCGCCCAGACGTACTGCGGCATGCCGTTGATCACACCGAGGATGAATCCTGCCTGGCGATTGAGCCTGCGGCTGCGGAACAGGCTGTAGTGCCCGCATTCGTGCATCAGCGCAAAACACCGCACCGTGAACATCACGATCAGCGCCCCGGCACACACCGTGAGCCAGACCGATACGGCGGCCAGATGGACCGCCAGCCACCACAGCCCTGCCAAAGGCAGGAGCGTCGCGAGCATCTCAAACAGGCCCCTGAGATCATCAGGCCTGCCGTACTGCTCGATCATTGCCTGTTTGTGCTTCTTCACTTGATCCAGCGACGCTGCCATGAACCGCCCTTGGGGTCGTAATGCGGTACCCGTTGACCGGGCAACCCGCCGTACCTGGCAGGCGAGGCAAACTAACTGGAAACCCCCCGAAACACCAGTGCAACGCCATCGATAATGTCGATTTCCTGTCGGCAGGCTTTCACCTGCGCCTCCTTTTCAGGTCAAACTTGTGCGTTGCAGTAAATCCCCCGGCTGTTGCAGCGCGCCGATCATGCCCTGCCCGTTTTGTCGTACCATTTCTGCCATGAAGCATATGTTTGCCTCCCCGGCCCTGCTCGCCACCGTCCTGCTGGCGGTAAGCCCTGTGCTGCCTGCAGCCGATCCTGCCTCTTCGGCGCCGCAGCCGCAGACGACCTGGATCTATCCCGTGATCACCGGCCATGGCGGTGTACACCCGAACGACACCCTGCCATTCCGCCCCGACCCTGCGCAGGATTACCACATCCTCGTCGACGTGATCACTCCCTCGAAGGACGCCTCCAAGGTCTCGGGCGCGCTGGAGCGGCTGGCCCGGATCGTGAACCTCATGGCCTATGCCGGCGTACCGGCCTCCCACGTGCACATCGTCGCAGTGCTGAACGAAGGCGCAGGACTGTTGCCCCTGAGCGAGGCCGCCTACCAGCAACGCTTCAAGACCGGCAACCCCAACCTCGACCTGCTGCACCAGCTGAAGCAGGCAGGAGTGCAACTGCTGGTGTGCAGCCAGGCAATGGCAGGCGCCGGACTGACCGCGGACGACATGAGTCCTGACGTCACGGTCAGCCTGTCTGCGCTCACGGACTTCGTGGTCCTCGGACACCAGGGCTACAGCTACCTGCGGTTGTAGTTCGCGCCCCGGCCCGGCGCCTGCACCGCTGAGCCGGGCGCAATGCCGCTACCGCTTCTTGTAAGTCCTGTCGAACATCGCGGGCATGCCGCTGTCCGCGGTGATGACCCGGTGCTTGAACAGCCAGTGGCCGCCGCGCCGGACCAGCTCGTCATGCTCGCGCCCCTGCTCCGCAAACTGCGGCGGCGCATGCAGGTCCGTATTCAGCACGCCCGTCCACATCATGTCCGCCGTGGCGGAATCGCCGTGCACCTTGATCCTGAGGTTGGTGAGCAGCATGCGGAACAGGCCCTTGCGCGGCGGCGAGTCGCTTGCCAGCCTGCGGTACAGCTCACCGATGGCCTGCTGGCCCTGGGCGATGTCGCCATTGACGTCCAGCACGCCATCAGCCAGATAGTAGTCGCCGAAATGGCTCTCGTCCGCGCCGAAACCGCTGTAGTAGTCCATCAGCAGGTCCTGGATCTGCGCCCGCGCCTGCAGCTGCGCCAGCGTCGGTGGCGCTTCGGCGCGCACCGGCAGCGCGAACACCAGCGCCGCACCCATGACACCGGCCCAGCCCACCGAGCGCGCCACCTTTTTGATCCCGTTCTGTTGCTTCATGTTTCCCCCTTTTCAATCACTGCTTGGTTTCATTCTGCGCCGCAATGGCCCGCCCATCGCTGATATCCGCCTTGCCCGGCAGCTGCGAGGCGTCCCAGCCACCGCCCAGCGCTTCGATCAACTGCACGCAGTCGACCAGCTGCTGCTGCCGCAGGGAGATCGCATTCTGCTGATTGCTGAGCAGCGTGGTCTGTGCGGTCATCACGTCCAGGTACGGATCCAGTCCCAGCTTGTAGCGGTCCTTCGCGATGTTGACGTAGCGCTGTGATGAGTTTACCGCGTCGTCCTGCTGCTTGATCTCCAGCATCAGGATCCGCAGCCCCGCAAGGTTGTCCTCGACCTGCTGGAATGCTGTCAGTGCCGCCTGCCGGTAGGTCGCCGCGGCCTGCTCTTCGGCCGCCCGGTACTGCGCCACGGTGGCGCTGCGCAACCCCGCATCGAAGATCGTCTCCGAGACCTGTGGCCCCAGCGACCAGACCCGGCTTGGCCACTTCAGCCAGTCTGCCAGCGTGGAGCTATCGAAGCCACCCGAGGCACTCAGTGTCAGGGTCGGGAAATACGCTGCCTCGGCCTGGCCGATCTGGGCATTGGCCTGGGCAACGAGGCGCTCATCGGCCGCGACGTCCGGGCGCCGTTCCAGCAGCCGGGAAGGCACGCTCACGGGCACCTGCGGCACCTTGATGTCGAACGCAGGCACCGCGGCGATGGAAAATACGGAAGCCGGCTTGCCGACCAGCAGCGCGATTGCGTGCTCGTACTGCGCGCGGGCTATGCCCAGGTTGGTGGCCTGGGTTTCAGCGTTCTGCAGCTGCACTTCGGCCTGCGCCACCGCCTCGTCCGCGCCAATGCCCGTCTCGTACTGCGCACGCGCGAACTGCAGGGACTCGCGGTAGGCCTCGGCGGTGTCCCGGTAGAGCTTGATCTGCTCGTCCTGGCTGCGCAGCTGGAAGTAGTCCACCGCCAGTTCGGCCTGCGCCGTAAGGCGGGTGTTGGCAAGATCGGCGGCGCTCGCCTGCGCCGCGGCGATATTGCCCTTCACGAGATTACGCACCCGGCCCCACAGGTCCGGGGTCCAGGACGCATCGAAGGGCAGCGAGAAGTCAGTGAGAGTGGGAAAGCTGGTGCTGCCGCCGCCGGAGCCAGCCGGCAGGAACGTGCCCAGGTACTGGCGGCTGAGCGTAAGGCCGGCGCCGGCGGTCAGCGTCGGGTAGTACTGCGCCTGGGCCTGGCGCACCAGCGCCCGCGCCTGGATGAAGCTGGCAAAGGCTGCGGCGATATTCTGGTTGGACACCTCGACCTGCTCCTCCAGCGCATCGAGCTGCCGGTCGGCGAACACCTCCCACCATCTGCCGCGCAGGGTGGCGTCCCCGGGCCGGGCGAGTTCCCAGCCGCTGCCCGCGCCCTGCCCCGCCACTTCCTTGTAGGCCGGCACCTGCGGGGTTTGCGGCCGATGATAATCCGGACCCACGGTACAACCGGCCACAAGGGCTCCCAGGGCGCCCAGTGTTCCCAGTGCCCCGGTAAACGCTCTCGATTTCATGTGGAGGGTACCTCCTGCACCGGACCGCCGTGGCCGGTACGACCGTGGCGCGCACGCCACCAGCTGCTGAACCGGTCCATGTACAGATACACCACGGGCGTCGTGTACAGCGTGAGCACCTGGCTTGCGATCAGGCCACCGATGATGGCGATGCCCAGCGGCCGGCGCAGCTC
>DAIDKA010000342.1 GCA_027451085.1 Gammaproteobacteria bacterium | reverse complement strand
GGCTTGACCATCTCGTTCTCGACGATGGAGTACGGCTCGCCATCCAGCAGGATCTTCATGCCGGATTTGAATTCGTTGGTGGAGTAGCTAGCCATGTCTTTCCCGTGCAACCGGCCTAAAATGGGCCGCGAATGATACCGGCAACGCCCCCCCGCCGCCAGCCGGACGCCCCCGCCGGCTGGCAGCAAGACCTCGCCCGGGCCTACTCCTCGCCCGCCGAGCTGCTGCAGGCGCTGGGGCTCGACCCGGCGCTGCTGCCGGCCGCGGTCGCGGCCGCGGGCCGCTTCCGCCTGCGCGTGCCGCGGGCCTTCGTCGCCCGCATGCGGCCCGGCGACCCGGCCGACCCGCTGCTGCGCCAGGTGCTGCCGGTGGCCGGCGAACTGGACGAGCAGCCCGGCTTCGAGGCCGACCCGCTGGCCGAGCGCCATTACCTGAAGGCCCCCGGGCTGCTGCACAAGTACCACGGCCGGGCGCTGCTCATCGCCACCCCGACCTGCGCGGTCAACTGCCGCTACTGCTTCCGGCGCGAGTTCCCCTACGACGCGCAGACCGGGCCCGGCGCGCTGGCGCAGGCGGTGGCCGCGATCGCCGCCGATCCGACCCTTGCGGAGATCATCCTCTCCGGCGGCGACCCGCTCGTCCTGGGCGACTCACGCCTGGCGGCCATCACCGGCCGCCTGGCCGCCATCCCGCACGTGCGCCGCCTGCGCATCCACACCCGCACCCCGGTGGTGCTGCCCAGCCGGGTGGATGCGGGAATGCTGGCCTGGGTGCGCAGCCTGCCCTGGTCCCAGGCCTGGGTATTGCACATAAACCACGCCAATGAGATCGACGACACGGTCCGTGCCGCCGCCGCCGCGCTGCGCGAGACCGGTGTGACGCTGCTCAACCAGACCGTCCTGCTGCGCGGGGTGAACGACTCGGTGGCGGCACTCGCCGAGCTGTCCTGCGCGCTGTTCGATGCCGGCATCGTGCCCTACTACCTGCACGCCACGGACCGCGTGCGCGGCGCCAGCCACTTCCACGTACCGGACGCCGAGGCGGAGGTCCTGGCCGGACAGCTTGCGGCCAGGCTCTCCGGCTACCTTGTCCCGCGACTGGTCCGCGAAATCCCGCATGCAGCCGGTAAAACGCCGCTCTCACCGCGCATCCCTTGGATTGTGAGATGAGTCTCACGTCGGTCAGCCGACGGCACGTTCTACACTGAACCGCGTTGCAGACCACGCTCCTGACCCTGGACATACCTGCCTTGTCGGAACAGAACCCCGTACCGCTGATCGTCCTGTCCGCCTCGCGCAACCCCGTCGAGGAGCTCAACGGCATCCTGCGCCGCGCGGGCCTCGCCGTGCACTGCAGCTGGGTCCCGGGGCTGCGCGAGTTCGGCGATGCCCTGTCCACGGTCAACCCGGACCTGGTGCTGTACGTGGCCCCCTCGGACGAGGACCTCAAGGCTGCCGCCGCTGTGCGGGACCAACGCGCCCGCGCACTGCCCATCGTCGTGGTGGACACCAACACCAGCGACGACCGCATCGCCGGCGCGATGCGCCTCGGCGCGCGCGATGTCGTCTGCGTGGGTGGCAGCTCGCGTCTTGCCGCCGTGATCGAACGCGAACTGCGGGCCCATCGCCTGGAGCGCGCCTTGCAGAACACGCTACGTACGGCGCGCGACGCACGCCGCCAGCTGACCTCGGTGCTGCAGCGTTCCAATGACGCCATCGCCCAGGTCCAGGAAGGCATCCTGGTGGACGCCAACTCCTCCTGGCTGGCCCTGCTCGGTTTCGAACCGCAGACCCTGCTGGGCCAGCCGATCATGGACCTGATCGAGCCCTCGCACCACGTGGCCCTGCGCGGCGCCCTGACCGCCTGCCTGCAGGGCCGCTGGAACGATCACCCCCTGTCCGCGAGCCTGCGCGTGGCCGACGGCAGCTACCGCACCACCGACCTCATGCTGGCGCTGGGCGAGCACGACGGCGAACCCAGCGTGCGACTCATCATCCATGCCGCGCGGGTCGACGACGAACCCAGGCTGGAGGAACAACTGGCCGATGTCGTGCAACACGATCCGGGCACGGGCCTGCTGCACCGCATGCCGCTGCTGCAGGCCGTCATCGAGCGGATGAAGACTCCTGTGCCCGGTGGCGGACGCTGGTTCGCCGTGGTCAAGCCCGATCACTTTGCCGGGGTGGAACGCAACGTCGGGGTGTTCAGCAGCGAGGCCGTGCTCGACGGCTTCATCCAGCAGCTGCGCGAGGGGCTGCATCCGAACGAGCTCTTCGGCCGGCTGGGCGGCGTCAGCTTCCTGGTGCTGCTCGAACGCGGCAACGAACGCGATGTCGAGGCCTGGGGTACCCAGCTTGCGGCGCGTGTGGCAAAGCACGGCACCAGCGCAGCCGCCACGCAGGACACGATGACCTGCACGGTGGGCATCGCCAGCGCCCCGAACTGCGTCGGCCAGCCGGACGGTGCCGCCCGGCAGGCCATCGATGCGGCCATATCCAAGGCGCAGGAGGCCTGCCGCAGCTCACAGAAGCAGGACACCGGCAGGGTCGTGCTGGTTGACAGCGCTGATGAGCGGGCGCAGGACGACACCTGGATCAAGCGCATCCGCCTGGCGCTGATGGAAAACCGCTTCCGGCTGGTGCAGCAGCCCATCGCCAGCCTCCAGGGCGTGGACTGCGGCATGTTCGACGTGCTGGTGCGCATGCTCGATGAGACCGGCCAGGAAATCCTGCCCGCGCAGTTTCTGCCCGCAGCCGAGCGCCACGACATGCTGAAGAACATCGACCGTTGGGTTGTGGGCGCCTCGCTGGCGTTTGCGGCCGTGCGCAAGCCCGGTTGCCTGTTCGTGCGGCTGTCACAGGACACCCTGAAGGACGGATCATTCCTCGGCTGGGTGGACAACCAGGTGCGCAGCTCGCGCGCCGACCCGCAGCGGCTGTGCTTCCAGGCCACGGCGGAGATGGTCACCAGGCACCTGCGGCTGGTGCAGAAGCTGTCGGAGGACCTGCACACCCGCGGCTTCCGCTTCGCCATCGAGAGTTTCGGCAGTGAACCCAACGCGCAGTCGCTGCTGTCCGTGCTCAAGCTGGACTTCGTCAAGATCGACGGCGCGGTGGTGCAGGGCCTGACTTCGAGCCCGGACCTGCAGCAGCGGGTGAAGCAACTGGTCGAGGCGGCCACGGCGCGCAAAATCGAGACCATCGCGGAGCGCGTCGAAGACGCCAACACCATGGCAGTGCTGTGGCAGCTCGGGGTGCAGTACCTGCAGGGCTACCTGGTGCACATGCCTGAAGAGATCGTGCTGCACGCGTAAGCGCTGAACAGCGGCAGCAGACCGCACAATGTCCGTTGCAGGACCTGCATCGTCAGTGATTACGCTTCAACAGCCACTCGGCGAGCAGGCGCAGGGCATCGGCCTTGTCACCGAAGGGTTCGAGCGCGGCGAGCGCCTCGGCGTGCAGCAGCTTCACGCGCTCCTGCGAGGCCTCGATGCCGATCATTGCCGGATGCGTGGGCTTGTTGTGCATGCTGTCGGCGCCGGCGGCCTTGCCCAGCGTGGCGGTGTCACCCAGGACGTCCAGCAGATCATCCTGGATCTGGAACGCCAGCCCGATGGCCTGTGAGTACTTCAACAGGCGCGCGGTCAGTTCCGCCGGCAGCTGCGGCTGGCAGGCCGCCGCCATCATGACGCTCACCCGGATCAGCGCACCGGTCTTGCGCGCGTGCAGGTCCTCGACCTCCTCGATGCTGATCCTGCGGCCCTCGACCGACAGGTCGATGGCCTGGCCACCGACCATGCCGAAGGTGCCGCTGGCCATGGCCAGCAACTGCACGAGCTTCAGGCGCACCGCCGGGTCCGCCGGCAGCCTGGCATCGTTCGCCAGCAGTTCGAAGGCCAGCGGCTGCAACGCATCCCCGACCAGGATGGCAGTGGCCTCGTCGAAGGCCTTGTGACAGGTGGGCCGGCCACGACGCAGGTCGTCGTCGTCCATCGCCGGCAGATCATCATGCACCAGCGAGTAGACGTGGATCATCTCGATGGCGCAGGCAGCGGCCTCGACCTGCTCCTCGTGGAGGCCCACCGCGCGCCCGGTCGCAAACACCAGGGCCGGGCGGATGCGCTTGCCGCCGCCGAGCACGCTGTAGCGCATCGCCTCGTGCAGGCGGGCCGGCACCGCATCGGCGGCCGGCAGCCTTGCTGCCAGCGCCTGCTCCATCCGTTCCTGCCATGCGGTCAGCTGCTGGCCGAAAGCGGTCAGCCCGGGAGACTGCGAAGCCAAGACCTAGCCTTCCGCCTTGCTGCCGGGGCGCTTGATGGCGTCGAGCGGAATGGCAATCTCACGCGCCGGCACGTCCGGCAGGGTGTTGCTGTCGTAGTTGATGGCGGGATCAGGCGCCATGGGACCTGAAATCGAAGGTCCGCGCAGCGACACCAGCATCGCCTTCAGCGGATGCGCAAAGGCATCGTTCACCGCCGTGCCCTCGAAACCGCAGTGCGCCATGCAGTTGTTGCATTTGGGATTGTTGCCAACGCCGTAGTTGTCCCAGTTGGTGTCCTCGATCAGGGACTTGTACGTGGGGGCATAGCCCTCGTCCGTCAGCAGGTAGCAGGGACGCTGCCAGCCAAAGACGTTGTACGTGGGGTTGCTCCAGGGCGTGCACTCGTAGGACTGGTTGCCGGCGAGGAAGTCCAGGAACAGCGACGACTGGTTGAAGGCCCACTTGCGCTTGGAGGCGCCTGTCTTGCGGCCCTCCTTCTGGCGCTTGAACACTTCGCGGAACAGGCGCTTGCTGGCGCTGCGGCCCAGGAACACGTCCTGGCGCGGCGCGTGCTCATAGCTGAAACCGGGCGACACCGTGATGCCCTCGATCCCCAGGTCCATGGCGGTGTCGAAGAAAGAGGCCACCTCGTCCGGGTCTTCGCCGCTGAACAGCGTGCAGTTGATCGTGACGCGGAAGCCCTTGGAGCGCGCCAGCTTGATGGCAGCGGTGGCCTTCTCATACACGCCTTCCTGGCACACGGATTCGTCGTGGCGTGCTTCGTTGCCGTCCAGGTGGACAGAGAACGTGAGGTAAGGCGAGGGTTTGTAGTCGTCGATGTGCTTGGCCAGCAGGATGGCGTTGGTGCACAGGTAGACGAACTTCCTGCACGCGACTATGCCAGCGACGATCTGCGGCATGTCCTTGTGTATCAGCGGCTCGCCACCGGGGATGGAAACGATCGGCGCACCGCAGTCATCCACGGCCTTGAGGGCATCCTCGACGCTGACGCGCTTCTGCAGGATCTCCTTCGGATAGTCGATCTTGCCGCAACCGGCGCAGGCGAGGTTGCATTGAAACAAGGGTTCGAGCATCAGCACCAAGGGGTAGTGCCGGTCCCGGGCGAGCTTGCGCCCCACGATGTAGCTCGCAATTTTGAACTGTTGGATGAGCGGTATGCCCATGCGCACTCCTGTGTGATCTATGGGAAAGCCCGATGTAAGATCAGCACGTCATAATGGCCGCTACTGAAAGGATCGGTCCCAGAAACGTCACATGATACCCGCCATTGAAACCAGCATGCCAGCGTTGCTTGCAAGCCACGTCTGGTTCGCGGGTATCGGTACCACGCTTAGCTTGATCGCAGCAGGCTACGCTGGTTTTGCCTGCCTGGGGTCCGTATTACGCCCCCGCGGGCGCCCACCCGCCCGCACCGTGCCTCCCGTCACCGTCCTCAAGCCGCTTTACGGGGCTGAGCCGGGGCTGTACGAAAGCCTGCGCACTTTCTGCGAGCAGGACGTCGAGCAGGTGCAGGTCGTGTTTGCCGTGCGTGATGCGGCCGACCCTGCCGTCGCCGTAGTACAGCGGCTGCAGCGGGAATTCCCGGCGCTCGACCTCCTGCTGGTGGTGGATGCCACCCGCCACGGCAGCAACAACAAGGTCAGCAACCTCGCCAATGCCATGCGCCGGGCCGCGCACGACTACATCGTCATCGCCGACAGCGACATCAGCGTGCCGCGCGACTACCTGCGGCGCGTGGTCACCCCGCTGCTCGACCCGCGTACGGGCATCGTGACCTGCCCGTATGTCGGCCGCCCGCAGCCGGGCTTGTGGTCGCGCCTGGGCGCGCAGTTCATCAACGG
>DAIDKA010000341.1 GCA_027451085.1 Gammaproteobacteria bacterium | reverse complement strand
TGCCGGCGCTGGCGCAGGACCTCAGGCGGGCCGGCTGGGGCGGCGCGCTTGCCGTATCCACGGCTGATGTCCCGCCGGGGGCGGAAAATCATCCCGACCTTGCGACGGCGGCCGCGCGCCGGCTGCTGGCACTGCGAGGTTCGAGTTTCGTGCGGCGGCTGGATGACGCTGGCCGGCGACGCTTGCAGGCGCTGCTGCCCGAGCTGGTCACGGCCATCGGCGCCCAATCCGAGCCGCTGGCGGTGCTCGGCCGCGTGTTGAACGTGGTGGAGGCGATCGGCCAGCGCTCGGCTTACTTCGCACTGCTAAACGAGCGGGCGGATGCTCGTGCGCGGCTGGTCACGCTCTGCGGCACCGGCGATTTCCTGAGCCGGCAGATTGCCGCCACGCCGGTGCTGCTGGATGAGCTCCTGGATGAACGGCAGTTCGACACATTGCCGGGGCGCGCAGACCTGGGCAGGGAACTGGATGCGCGGGTTGCCTCTTCGCTGGATGACGAGCCGGAACGACAGGTGGAGGCACTGCGGCATTTCCAGCGCGCGGCGGTGTTCCGGGTGGCGGTGGCCGACCTCACCGGGCGGCTGCCGGTGATGCGGGTCAGTGATCATCTCAGCGACATCGCCGAGCTGATACTGGAGAAAGTGCTGCTGCTGTCGCTGCAACAGATCTCGGCGCAGTACGGCGCTCCCATGTGCGGTGAGGGCGATGCCCGGCGTCCGGTGGCCATCGCCGTCGCAGGTTACGGCAAGCTCGGTGGCCGTGAGCTGGGGTATTCCTCGGACCTGGACCTCGTGTTCCTGCATGACTCCGACGGGGAGCGGCAGGAGACCTGTGGCGCGGCGTGCATCGACAACCAGGTGTTTTTCATGCGCCTGGCGCAGCGCATCGTGCATCTGCTCACCGTGCATTCGCACGCCGGCCGGCTGTACGAGGTCGATGTGCGGCTGCGCCCGTCCGGCAAGGGCGGCATGCACGTCACCAGCATCAAGGCTTTTGCCGAGTACCAGTGCCGCGAGGCGTGGACCTGGGAACACCAGGCGCTGCTGCATGCACGAGCGGTGGCGGGTGAGCCCGGCCTGCGCGCGGCGTTCGAGTCAGTGCGCGCGGACGTGCTGCAGCACCACGTGCAGCGCGATGGGCTGCGCGAGGAGGTGCGCAAGATGCGTGAGCGCATGCGCCGGGAACTGTCCCGTGGCGGGCCGGGAAAGTTCGACATCAAGCAGGACGCCGGTGGCGTGGCGGACATCGAGTTCCTGGCGCAGTACTGGGCGCTGCAGTGGGCGCTGCGCTATCCACCGGTGATGATGTTCTCGGATACCATCCGGCAGCTGGAGTCGGTGGCTTCGGCGGACCTGGTGCCGCAGGCGACGGTGGACCGGCTGGTGAACGCCTACCGGGCCTACCGGGAGCGCACTCACCGCCTGGCCCTGGAGGGGGGCAAGCCTGTGGTGGACGCCGGGGAGTTCCAGGTGGAGCGGCAGGCGGTCAGCGTGGTGTGGCGGATGGCCTTCCAGCAGGATGGCGATGTTGGCGTATAATGGCGCCATGTCTGCCACGACCAAACCCCTGATCCAACCGAACGCCCAGCATCGGTACGAAGTGACCGCCGCGGACCTGCCGCTGGCCTGTCCGATGCCGGGGATGTATCTGTGGAACTCGCATCCGCGGGTGTATCTGCCCATCGAGGAGGATGGCGGCTCGGCGATGTGTCCGTATTGCAGCGCGGAATTCACGCTAAAAAGCTGATCTCCCCGGGGCCGTGCAACGCGGGCCCGTCCCGCAAACGAACATTTTGCGGTCCGCTCCCGCTATGTTCAGGCGTAGGGCTTGTAGGACTTTTCCTCGACGATGCGCGAGCCCAGCGCGACGTTGATCTTTTTTTTCAGCGCCGCGCGCTCATCGTTGCAGATATAAACCGAGCGGGCCAGTTCCACGAAGTCCGCATCGAAGGCCCTGGCGGCCTCCTTGTCGCGGATGCGGTCCTCGATGTCCCACAGCCGCTCATTCACGGCCTGCAGCGCTTGTTGCTCACAGTCCGTGCCGCCGGTGGCCAGGCCCGAGTCCTTC
The DNA here is from genome assembly GCA_027451085.1 of Gammaproteobacteria bacterium. Classification (GTDB taxonomy): domain Bacteria; phylum Pseudomonadota; class Gammaproteobacteria; order Steroidobacterales; family Steroidobacteraceae; genus DAIDKA01. The sequence continues at coordinate 10,149 of DAIDKA010000341.1, read as the reverse complement.
CAGGTCTGCAGCAGCAGCTCGAGTTCCAGCCGCACGTTGGCGAGCTTGGTGGCGTCGCTGATGCGCACGGACTTGATGCGCAGGATGGTGATCTTGTCCAGCAGTTCGCCGGGGGAGATGGGTACGAGGATGTCGCTCATGGGCCCGATTGTACTGGTTCGGTGACCAACGATGAGTCGCCGGCGAGCGGTGCGATGAGCGCCCACAGCCGTGTGGCGGCTCCGCGGCTGGCTTCGACGGCCGCCAGGGCGGCAGCGCCCATGCGCTGCCGGTCCGCAGGATCATCGAGCAATGCCACCACGGCCATGGCCAGCGCGGCTGCATCCCCCACCACACGCGCAGCACCGCCGGCGAGCAGTGTGCGGGCGATGTCCGGGGCATTGGCGCATGACGGGCCGGTCAGCACGGGCCTGCCCAACGCGGCGGGTTCCAGCAGGTTATGCCCGCCGATGGGCACCAGGCTGCCGCCGACGAAGGTCACGTCGGCCGCGGCGTAGAAGTCCAGCAGCTGCCCCAGGCCGTCCACCACCATCACCTGTGCCGCTGTGATGGCGGCAGTGTCCAGGGACGCCAGTTGTGAATGGCGTACGAACGGCACGCCCTCCCGGGTGAGCCAGGCGGCCACCGCCTGGAACCGCGGCGGATGCCGCGGGGCAAGCACCAGCAGCGACGCCGGGTGCCGCTGGCGCACGGTCCGGTGTGCTTCGAGCACCTGCGCCTCTTCGCCTTCATGGGTGCTGCCCGCGACCCACAGCGGCCGCGCTGGCGCGCAGCGCGCGCGCAGCATGGCACCCCGTGCTGACACCCCGGCCGGCACCGTGAAATCCGCCTTGATATTGCCGACCACCTGCACACGTCCGCAGGCTACGCCGAGTGCCTGCAGCCGCGCGGCGTCCTGCGGGGTTTGTGCGGCCGCGAGCGCGATCTGCTCCAGGGCGCGGCGGAACACGCCCAGCCGAGCGTAGCGCCGGGCGGAGCGCTCGGAGATGCGCGCACTGGCCAGCACCAGCGGCACGCCCGCGCGATGACAGGCCAGGAACAGGTTGGGCCAGATCTCGGTTTCCAGAATCAGCGCCAGCCGCGGGCGGGTCCGCGCAAGGAAGCGCCGCGCCGCGCCGGGCAGATCGAGCGGCAGGTAGCGCACGTCGATGTTCCGGCCTGCGAACAGCGCTTGCGCCCGCGCCAGCCCCGTCGCCGTCGTCGCGGTCACGACCAGGCGGATGCCGGGAAGTGCCTGCTCGAACAGCCCCACGACCACTGCAGCGGCCTGGATCTCCCCCACGGAGGCACCGTGCAGCCACACCGTGCGCGATGCGAGGCGGGAGCCGAATCCGAAACGCTGCCCGAAGCCACTGCGGTAGCCCGGTTCACGCAGGCCACGCCATAGCAGCGCGGCACAGTACAGCGGTGCCAGCAGGTATGCGGCGAGGGTGTACAACAGCTTATTCCTCCGGCAGCAAGCGGCCCGCTGCCCGTTGTGCGCGCGTGATGGAAAGCGTGGTTTGCATCGTGCCAGGGTCCCGGGGGCGTGGCTTTCACCGCGCTACGGTTCCAGCGGCGTGGTCTGCGGGGATGTGACCGGACGCGGCAGGGTGCGCTGGGCGTGGCCCTGCTGGTAGCCGTCGAGCAGGCCGTGCCAGTCAGCCTCGCTGAAATGTTCGGGCGGCAGGCCCCAGGAGATTTTTTCGAGCGAGCGTCGCAGCCGCACGAGATTGGCATCGCTCCACCAGCCGGGCTTGCGCAGCCCGCCCCGGTCGAAATCGATCAGCCACACGGCAGTGCTGAGGCCCGGTGCGGTTCCCAGCAGGATGTTGCGGGCGTTAAGGTCCGCGTGGCACACCCCGCGGTCGTGGAACAGACGCAGGCAGCGGCCGACGGAGATCCAGGCTAGCAGCGACTGCGGCCCCTCCTGCACTGCCTGGGCCAGCGTGCGCGTGTCCGGCAGTCGCTCGGTGATGATGTCGCCGCTGTAGGTGTCACCCCGTCTGACGTAGCGCGCCGCGACCGGTGCCGGCACAGGCAGCCCCGCCCGGTACAGGTGATAGGTGAGCTGCCATTCGGTGAAGGGGCGGGTCTCGTCCTCGCTGCGGAAGCGGTAGCGATCGCCCGAGATGCGCGCCATCAGGCCGCCGCGCCGGTAGTGCCGCAGCACCCAGCGGCGGCTGTCCATGCGGATGAACCAGGCGGTGCCACGGCCCCGGGCTTCAGCTTCGATCAGGCCGCGCTGGCGCAACTGCGCGAGGTCGAAGATGTCGGCCTGCAAATTGCCGGCCCGGGAGGCGTCATATAGCATGGTGCCGTCCGCCACCTGCCTGTGTTTTACTTCGGAGCCCAGTGGCCACTTTGCGCTCATGCGCACTCTACCTGCATGACGAGCCGTCCTGAGGCGCCCGGGAGCGTCTGCATCCTGCGCCTGTCGGCCATCGGCGATACCTGCCATGTGGTCCCCGTGCTGCGCACCTTGCAGCAGGCGTGGCCTCGCACCCGCTTCACGTGGGTCATCGGCAAAGCTGAATCCCGGCTGCTGAACGTCATGGATGACGTCGAGTTTATCACCGTGGACAAGCGTGCCGGCCTTGGCGCCATCGGGCAGTTGCGCCGTGACCTGGCCGGCCGTCGTTTCGATGCCCTGCTGCACATGCAGCTGGCGTTTCGCGCGAGCCTCATGGCCAGCCAGATCCGCGCGGACGTGCGGGTGGGTTTCGACCGCGTGCGCGCGCGCGAACTGCAGTGGCTGTTCACCAACACACCCATCAGCGCGCATGTGCGCGAGCACGTGCTCGACAGCTTTTTCGGCTTTGCCGCGGCCCTGGGGGTGCATGAGCGCATCCTGCGCTGGGACCTGCCGCTGCCGCAGCAGTGCCTGGAGCAGGCGGCGCGGGTGCTGACTGATGAGCGCCCGGCGCTGATCATCAGTGCCTGTTCCAGCCACGCACTGCGCAACTGGCGGCCGGAACGCTATGCCGCGGTAGCCGACCATGCCGTGCGCAGGCATGGCATGCGCGTGCTGCTGTGCGGAGCACCCACCGACGCCGAGCGCCGCATGGCCACGGCCATCGAGGCTGCCGCGGGGGAGAGGCTGGAGAACCGCATCGGCGAGGATTCACTGCCCGAGTTGCTGGCGCTGCTCACCCGTGCCGCGGCGCTGGTGACGCCGGACTCGGGCCCTGCGCATATGGCCACCATGGTGGGCACGCCGGTCATCGGATTGTATGCGGCCACCAATCCGGCCCGCACCGGCCCGTACCTGTCGCGCCACTGGTGTGTGAATGCCTACGAGGAGGCCGCGCGCCGGTTCCGTCACCGGGAGGCGGCGCAGCTGCCCTGGACGGAAAAGATCGAACTGCCAGGAGTGATGGACCTGATCGAGGTTGATGCCGTCACTGACAGGCTGGACCAGGTGCTGGCGGCAGCACGCTAGCGGCAGTCACGCTGGCGGTATTTTCTGCCTGGGTGGCTGCACTCGCAGCCTGCGCCGGCGGCGTTACTGTGCGCCCGCCGGGGCCCGGGGGGTGGTGGCCGTCAGCAGGTTGTTGATTTCCACCAATGTGTTGCGGTCCAGGGTGCCGGCCGCCAGGCGCAGGGCGATGACATCCAGCAGGTAGGTGTAGCGTGACTGCGCGTAGGTGGTCTGCGCGGAGACCAGGTCCTGGCGTGCCTGCAGCACTTCGAATTCGGTGCGTGTGCCGACTTCGTAGCCGGCCTGCATGGCTTGCAGCGCCACCTGTGCCGATATCAGACTCTGCTTCAGCGCATTCACGCGGGCGATTTCGCTTATGACATTGGTGTAGGAGTCCCGCGCCTGATGCTCGGTCTGGCGCGACGTCAGCTGCATCTTGTCGCGCGCCGCGATCCACTGGTACTGCGATTGCCGCACCTGTGACTGCGTGCCGCCACCGCTGAACAGGGGCATGCTGACCTGCAGTCCGTACTGGGTCGTGGTCTGATCGACAGGATAAATCGCAGGACTGTCTTCGCCGAAAAAGTTCTCCGTCTGGTTCACGTCCTGGTGCGTCATCTGCCGCTGGGCGGTGAGTGACACGGTTGGCAGGTGGCCGGAGCGCGAGATCTCAACCTGGTCGCGCGCGATGTCGGCGGCCAGGCGGCTGGAGATCAGCGACAGGTTCTGATCCATGGAGGCATTGACCCAGGCGTCCTGGTCGGCCGGCATCGGCGCGCGCAGCGGCATGTCGTCGTCGGGCTTGGACAGCATCGGGTAGTCCTGGGAGGTGATCTCCCGCAGCGCCTGCTGCTGGCTTGCCAGCTGGCGCTTGGCGTCGATGAGCACGGCGGCGCCGTTGTCATGCGCAGCCTGCGCCTCCTTGACATCGGTGATCGGGATCAGACCCGCCTCGTAGCGCTTGTTGGTCTGCTGCAGCTGTTCCACGTAGGCGTCGAGCGCGGCCTGATCAGCGTCCACCGTATCCTGCGCGCCCAGCACATTGAAATAGGCGGTCGCCACGCGCTGGATCAGGTCCTCCTGCGCGGCGTGGTAGTCCGCCTCTGCCTGCGCCACCTGCTTGTGCGCCTTCTTCAGCCCCTCGAAGTTCGCCCACGAGAACAGGCTCTGCTGCAATTGCACGGTATAGCCGCGCTGGTTGGTATAGCCGGAGTTGCCCAGGGGGACGTTCACGACCTGGCCCGTTGCCGAGGGAAAGGGTTCCTGCGTTGAAAAGTTGGAGTAAGCGCGCGACCAGGAGGCCGTGGCGCTGAGCTGTGGCAGCAGCTGTGAGAGGGCCTGCGGCGAGGCTTCGCGGTTGGCCATGCGGGTGGCATCGGCGGCATGTATCTGGGGATCAAAGCGCAGGGCGTCGTCGTACACCTGCAGCAGGTCAGTGGCTGCGGCGGCACGCACGATGCCAAGGGCAAGTCCGGTCAGGAGTGCTGAGCGCTTCATTGGGTTGCCAGTCCGGTGGATATCGTTTGATTATTAGTGTTATATATCACTATATCACCTGGCGGCAGCAGGGTACAACCCTGTTTAAACGATCAATACGTCGGGATCGCTGGATCGACCTCGAGGCTCCAGGCATGGATACCGCCGGTGACGTTCAGGACGCTGCTGAATCCTTGTGCGGCCAGGAAGCCGGCGACCCGCAGGCTACGGCCGCCGGCGTGGCACATCACGGCGATCTCGCGGTCCCGTGGCAGTTCCGCGAGCCGCTGCGGGACCTCGCCCATGGGAATGTCCAGGGTGCCGGGCAGGCGGGCGGCCTCGATCTCCCAGGTCTCGCGCACGTCCAGCACCAGTGGCGCACCCGGTTCCTTGAGGCGCCGGGCCAGTTCGGTAACAGTGATCTGTTCCACCATGATGAATTCTGAATACCTGTTCAGAACCTGAAGGATTCCGGGCGGCGGGCGTTGAGCAGCTGGTCCAGGCTGATGTCGTACAGGCTGTCGCGCTGCCATTCGCCACCGGTGGTGCGGGTGATCAACAGGGTTTCCTGCATGACGCCTTCACCGATGCTCACAAGCAGGCGTCCGCCCACGGACAGCAGCCGTTCAAAACGGGTGTCGTACACGGGCAGCGATGCCGTGAACACGATGGCGTCGAACTCGCCGCTGACCGGGCCGGATGCGGCGTGAGCCTCGTCGCAGGCCGCGTCCGCGGTGATGACCGTGGCGTTCAGCACCCCGGCGCGCTTGAGATTGGCCGCGGCGGCGTCGGCGAGGTCTGCAAACAGTTCCACCGAGCGCACGCTGGTGGCGCCCGCGGCGAGGCAGGCGGTGAAATAGCCCGAGCCGGTGCCGATTTCCAGTACGCGCTCGCCACCCTTGAGCCCGAGGGACTGCAGCAGCCGTCCCGCAACTCCCGGGCGCAGCATGTGCTGGCCGTGCGACAGCGGAATGTCCGCGTCGGCGAAGACGAGATAATCGTGACTGGCCGGCACGAAGGTTTTACGCGGCACCCGGCGCAGGATGGCGAGGACGTGTTCGTCGAGCACTTCCCAGGCGCGCACCTGTTGCTCGATCATCTGCTCGCGGGCGAAATCGGTCTGGCTTGGGGTCATCTTGGGAGGCTCCGGACGGATGCGTTATGTCTGGTAGAAGTGCGGAAAGAGAGAAAGTTACGGGTTTTGCGTGGGGATGCCAAGTCGAACCCGACGCATATTTGCGACGTGCATATGGTGAATGCGAGGGGGTGGCCCCAATTCGATGGGCTATGCTCGCTGGAATCAAGGACGCTGGCGCGGGGGGGCCGCGCCGGACCATGCCTGCAGGGAGCTCCAAGGCCTAAATGTCCATCGTCGGATTGACCTGTGTTCTGCTCGCGCTCGTGGCGGCCCTGCTGGGGGTCATGTACCTGCTTCAGCGCCGGGAGCTGGCGGCGATCGATCATGTGTCGCAGCAGGTCCAGCGCATAGCCATCGGTGGTTCGATGAACGGCCGGGTGGAAGTGGCAAACGACAGCCACGAGGTCTCGCTGCTGGCCACGGCGGTCAATCACCTGCTGAAGCGCGTGGCGACTGCCGGCGTGGCCGAGCACACCACATCCCGCCTGTTCGCCGAACTGGCCGACCGGATCCACGAGGCGGTGCTGGTGCATGGTGACACCATCCTGCATGCCAACCGGCAGTTCGCCAATCTGATCGGTGTCGAGCGGGCGCAGCTCACCGGTCGCAAGCTCGGCGACATGGTACCGCCGGAGTACGCGGAACTGGTGAACTCCAATATCGCCAACCGCCTGGCCGGGGAGCCGGCCGCCGAGCGCTACGAGATCGAGATGGCGGGACTGTCCGGCGACATCACCCGCCTGGAGATCACCTCGACGGTGATCGACTACGAGGGCGCGCGGGCGCTGCTGATGACCGGGGTGGAAATCCTGCCGACGATGACCGTCCGGCGACTGCCCGCCCTGATGGAAGAGCCGGGGCCGGGAGGACGTGGCGCGCTGGCACTGGATGCGCTTGCCGAGGCCGTGCTGACCACGGACAGCCGGGGCTGCATCGACTACATGAATCCTGCCGCCGTGCGGCTCACCGGCATGGAATCGTCGCAGTGCCTGGGCCGCCCGCTGGCCGAGGTCGTCAGGCTGGTGGACGAGGCCGATGGCCGCCAGTTGCGCGACCCGCTGCAGCATGCGCTGTCACAGGCGTCCGGGGTCCCCGCCAAGGCGTTGCTGCTGCCCCGGGGCGGCGCGGAGAGCGCGGTGGAGCTGTCGGCGGCGCCACTGCCGGGCCCGCAGGCCGGTTCGGTGCTGATGTTGCGGGACGTCACCGAGCAGCGCGGGATCGCGCGCCAGATTTCCTACCAGGCGACACACGATGCGCTCACCGGGTTGTTCAACCGCCGTGAGTTCGAGCGGCGCGTGGTCGAGGCCATCGACACCGCGCGCCGCGGCGAGGGTCACCACGTGCTGTGCTACCTCGATCTCGACCGCTTCAAGGCGGTCAATGACACCAGCGGCCACCTGGCCGGCGACAGCATGCTGCGCGAACTGGCGCGGCTGCTGCGCGAGTCCGTGCGCGACAGCGATGTCGTCGGCCGCCTGGGCGGCGACGAGTTCGGCATGCTGCTGATGGGCTGCCCGCTCGACAAGGCGCGGCAGATCGCCGACGACGTCTGCCGCAAGGTGAGCGAGTACCGCTTTGTCTGGAAGGACCGGCTGTTCGATGTCGGTGCGTCCATCGGGCTGGTGGAGATCTCGCACGAGAGCGGCAGCGTCGAGGACATGCTGGCGGCGGCGGATGCGGCCTGCTACGTGGCCAAGAAGGAAGGCACGGGCCGGGTGGCGGTGTACTCGGCGCGTGACGAGGCGCTGGCGCGCCACAGCGGCGAGATCCACTGGCTGCACCGGCTGCAGTCGGCGCTCAAGGAAAACCGCTTCCACCTGTACCACCAGACCATCGTGCCGACCAATGTCGACGAGGTTGCCGGCCCGCGTCTGGAGGTGCTCGTGCGCCTGTCGGACGATGCGGGCCGCGACGTGGCCCCCGCAGAGTTCATGCGGGCCGCGGAGCGGCACAAGCTGATGCGGCTGGTGGACCGCTGGGTGGTACAGACCACGCTGACGGCGCTCAGCCGCGGCGACATCGCGATACAGCCGCAGCAGAGCGTTTCGATCAACATCTCGGCGCAGACACTGGCGGACGAGCAGTTCCTGGAGTTCGTCGTGGAGTGCCTGGACCGCACCGGGGTATCCCCCAGGCAGCTGTGTTTCGAGATCGGTGAGGCGGCGGTGAGCGCCAACATGGATGCGGCGCGCCGCTTCATCGGCGTGCTGCACGGCATCGGCTGCGAGTTCGCGCTGGATGATTTCGGTTCGGACGTCGGTTCGTTCTCGCGCCTGCGCAACCTGCCGCTGGACTATCTGAAGATAGACGGCGCCCTGATGCGCAACCTGGCCCAGGACAGCATCAACCAGGCCATGGTCACCGCCATGATCAAAATGGCGCGGTCCATGAAGTTCAAGGTGATCGCGGAGCAGGTGGAGGACACGCAGGCCGCGGAGTTCGTGCGTCGCCTGGGGGTCGATTACCTGCAGGGCTACGCGATCAGCGTGCCGCGGCCGTTCCCGGCAGCTGCGTGACCGGTCCGCGACGATCCTCGCAACTGCCCCTGGCGGGTGGACGAATCCATCCATGGGATTCATGCGGACCATCCATGGCCATCACACCCGCCGCGGGGCAGATTGCAAGGTTCGCCGCTTCAAACTGGTTCGAATTTGAGGGACACGCCGTTCATGCAGTAGCGCAGGCCGGTGGGTTCGGGGCCGTCCGGGAAAACGTGGCCCAGGTGGCTGCCGCACCTGGCGCAGTGGACCTCCGTCCGGCGCATGAAGTGGCGATTGTCGACCGATGTGCCGATCGCGCCATCCAGGGGCTTGAAGAAGCTGGGCCAGCCCGAACAGCTGTCATACTTGGTCGTGGCATTAAATAATTCTTGTCCGCATGCTGCACAGCGGAACAGCCCCGGCCGGTGCTCATCATTGAGCGGGCTGGTCCCGGCGTGCTCGGTGCCGTGTTCCCGCAACACATGAAATTGCTGTGATGTCAGCTCCTTGCGCCACTCTTCCTCGGTCTTGTGGACAGGAAACGTCGCTTTGTCGTTCATGGATACATTCCGTAACGGGTGGATATACGCAAAATAGCACCTGATACCTGCAGGCTTGAGCCCGTTGCGGGCAATGGCCGGGGGGGAGTATAAAAAAGTGGGTTTCCCGCGGCGAGATCATCACCGCGGGCGTTCAGTCAAATATCAGGCCGCAGGGGGTTTCGTACGGATATGCAACTCACCAGCCTTTGGCGCCAGCATCTCGATGCAGGCTACCCCTCCGAACTCAAGGGAGTCGAGATTGCAGGCATGGATGCCCGTTCGCTCGATGCTGAGATCACCTCGTGCGTGTGCGCTTTGATGGCGCATACGCTGACGGTGGATGAGCGCATCGAACGGCGCCTGGCCGAGGTCAGCCTGGACCTGACACGGCGCCAGGTCCAGGCGGAACCTCCGGTGGCGGAGTACTGCGCCCGCCTCAACCGGCTGGTGAGCGCAGTGCTGACCCACAACCGGGTGGGTCACTCCTAAAGCAGCGGCACCAGCAGCAGTGCCACGATGTTCACGATCTTGATCAGTGGATTGATGGCGGGACCCGCGGTGTCCTTGTAGGGATCGCCCACGGTGTCGCCGGTGACGGCGGCCTTGTGGGCCTCGGAGCCCTTGCCGCCGAAGTTGCCTTCCTCGATGTACTTCTTGGCGTTGTCCCAGGCCCCGCCGCCCGTGCACATGGAAATCGCCACGAACAGGCCCGTGACGATGGTGCCTATGAGCAGGCCGCCCAGCGCACGCGTGCCTGCGCCGTGGCCCAGCAGCAGGTTCACCACCACGACCAGCACCACCGGCACCAGGATGGGCAGCAGCGACGGCAGGATCATCTCCCTGATCGCCGCTCGTGTCAGCAGGTCCACAGCGCGTGAGTAATCCGGCTTGCCGGTGCCGTCCATGATGCCGGGGATGGTCCTGAACTGGCGGCGGACTTCTTCCACCACCGAGCCTGCGGCGCGGCCCACGGCCTCCATGGCCATGGCGCCAAACAGGTAGGGAATCAGCCCCCCCACAAACAGGCCGACGATGACCAGCGGGTCGGACAGGTCAAAGCGCACCGCCAGGCCATAGCTCTCTAGCTTGTGCGTGTAGTCGGCAAACAGCACC
>DAIDKA010000340.1 GCA_027451085.1 Gammaproteobacteria bacterium | reverse complement strand
CTCGGCATGCTGCCGACCGCCCTGGGTGCTGGCGCCGGAGCCGCGCCCGAGCAGGGATTGGCCATCGTCGTGTCGGGCGGTGTGTTGTGGAGCGCCGTGCTGTCCACCAATCTGCTGCCGGCGCTGTATCTTCGCTGGGGGGCAGCGGCATGAGGTGCCCGCCTGTGTTGGCGCTTTGTGTCGCGTTGACCGGCTGCACGGCCTATCGGCCACTGCCACTTGCGCAGGATTCCCGTATGCCGGAGCGCATCGCCGATCTGAAAGTCGATGTGGCGTCCATGCCCACTCCCGCACTGCGACGGCATGTTTTCGATCCGGCGCATGGCCTGGATATGACGGATGTGACGATGCTCGCCGTTGCCAACAACCCCATGTTGAAAGTGGCCCGGGACGAGCGCGGCGTCGTGCATGCGCAGGCCTTTGCAGCGGGACTGCTGCCGGATCCGGTGCTGGACTTCTCCCGCGGCTATCCCACCGCCGGTCCCGCCGGGAGCACTGCCTATGGCGTGGGTCTGTCCTACGCTCTGACCTCGCTACTCACCCATGCCTTGGATGTGCGTGCCGCCCGTGCGTCAGCCCGCCAGGTGGACTTGGACCTGCTTTGGCAGGAATGGCAGGTGATGACGCAGTCCCGGCGGCTGTTCGTGCGTTGCGTGTATCAAGCGAAGATGCTGGAGCTGCTGGACCAGGAGACCCGGCAGCGCGAGCAGTTCCACGAACAGCTGGCGCAGGCTCAAGCGCACGGCGATGTTTCGCTGTCGGACGTGAGTTCCGATCAGTCCGCGTTGCAGGCGGTGGAATCGCGCCGGGACGATATGGCGCGGCAACTGCTGGCAGACCGGCAGGCGCTCAATGGCCTGCTTGGCCTGTCTGCGGACGCTGTGTTGCATCTGCTGGAGCCCACCGCCGGGTCCATCCCCGGCGAGGCGGCGATGGCCCGCGCCTTGACGACGCTTGCGCAGCGTCGCCCAGATCTGCTGGCGCTCCAGGCCGGGTACGAGAGCGAGGATTCGCGCTACCGGCGTGAAATCCGGCGGCAGTTCCCTTCGATCAACATCGGCTTCTCCCAGGGCCGCGACACCGACGCGATCAGTTCAAGGAATTTCCAGGTGTCGGTGTCCTTGCCGATCTTCAATCGGAATCGCGGTAACGTGGCAATCGAGGCGGCCACGCGCCAGGCATTGCACGACGACTACAGGTTGCGGCTTGTCCAGGCCGCAGCCGCTGTCTCGCGGTTGTTGAAGAATGGCGCGATCCTGCAACAGCAGCATGCCGAGCTTGTGAACAGCGAGGCCATCCGCGCGCAAGTCGATGCAGCGCTGGCAAGGACCGTGTCGCCGGGTGATCTATCCGGGATGCAACGCCTGGAGCTGCGGCTACGCCGCGATGACCAGCGCCTGGATCTGCTCAGCATCGAGCAGACGATGTTTGAGCAGAAGATTGCGCTCGAAGCGTTGGTGGCCGACATCGGTGAGGAATGAAAGACAGCCGTGCAAGTTCCCTCCACCAGCCCGATCCGGGCAGTAATGACGCGCGCTTGCCGTTAACGGGCTGATTTCCCGTTGGAACCCGGTTTGCGGTCCGGAAGAGCCTGCGGCAGATCAGGCTTTGGCGGCCTGCCATCCCCGCCCTGCTCGGTCGTCGCTGATGTGTTGTCAGACCACATGTCGCGGTGGATTTTCCACCGGCCGCGCTGCTTGACCAGGACGATCATCTGTTTGCCGCGCTCCACGATGCGGCCCTTGCCGTCATTCATCTCAAACTCGGACATGCTGGTCGCGGTAACGCCGCCGCCGTAGATCTCGTAGTTGTGGAACCGGATGCGCGCGGGCATCGCGGGACGCAGGTTCTTCTCGAACCACGCGAGGATTGCGATCCGACCCGCGACCTGCGCTTCCCCTGGAGGAAGCAGCCTGGCGTCGTCGGTGTAAAGCTGCGAGATGGCCTTGAGATCACCTGTTGCGAAAGTGGCCGCCCATGATTCAGTCACGGCCTTCACCGCCGCGGTATCCGGCGGGGCCGCGGCGGGGACCATCGGAGCACACAGCAGTGCGAGGACCAGGGTGCTCCCCAGTGCGCGAAGGCGCCGGCTGCTGCTCGTGCCACTGGTCGTGAGGGCTGCTTTTTCCAGAAGACGCATGCTGAATTCCTTAGGCTGAGACAGGGTTCCAGACGGACCACGAAGCGCGTGCAGAGCAGTGCGTCCGTCGTCCGGATCGAGCTTAGTGATGCGTCGTGCCGGTGACAGGACGTATTTCCCTTGGTTCCGGTCATTGCAGGCAGGAAGGCTGCCGGACGGCGCGAAGTGAGGGAAATAGGTCCCGCCGGAGTTTGAACGCCGCGCTAGATTGCGGGTCGATCCGGTATCTGACCGGATCGGCGGGATACCACAGGAGAGCAAGATGTCTGGAATATTCGATGACACGAGCCAGGATGAACTGGGCGGGGAAGGTCGCTTGCGACGGGAGGCCGTGCTCATGGCCGGGGCGGCGCTGGCTGCGGCAGCGGCAGAAAGCCTTGTTCCGGGAGTGGCGCGGGCTGCCGCAAAGGGCACGGCTGACAGACCCTGGGACATTCTGTTCGCGATCTACCCGGGCGGTACGCTGCTGGACTTCGCCGGCCCCAACGAGGTGCTGTCGAGGCTTACGGACACGAAGGTGCGCTTCGCAAGTCCCGATGGTGGTCCTGTCACGCTCGAGAACGGCCGCGTGTTCGGGCCAACGGAGAAACTCGCCGATGTGACCCAGGTCGATGTCCTGTGTGTCCCCGGCGGCCCCGATCTGTCGGCGATGATGAAGCCGCAGATGCTGGCGCACGTGCGCCGGATTGCCGGGACCGCCAGGTACGTTACGTCTGTGTGCACGGGCTCGATCATCCTCGCGGCGTCGGGCGTGCTGAAAGGCCGTCGCAGCGCCAGCCACTGGGCGACACTGAACGTGCTCAAGGAGTACGGTGCGATCCCGGATCCCGGCCGCATCGTGAAGGATGGGCGCTTCATGAGCGGCGGAGGCATCACCGCGGGCATCGACTTCGGGCTGGCCCTGGCGGCGGAAATCCAGAGTGCCCAGGCAGCACAGCAGGTGCAGCTGATCATCCAGTATGACCCGCAGCCGCCGTTCCATGCCGGCAACCCGTCCGATGCGCCGCCCGAGGTCCGCGACGCTGTCTTCAGGCAGCTGCCGGGCTCGAAGGAAGGTCTGCTGCGCCTGACCCTTTAACGGCTCGCGCGCCGGAGCGCCTGCGGTGGCTGGCCATGCAGCCTGAGGAACGCCCGGCGCATCCGTTCCGGATCGCTGAATCCCACGGCCTTTGCGATCTGCTCGATCGGCTCGGAGCCGTTCTGCAGCCGGATGCCTGCCGCCTCGACGCGCAGGCGCTCCACGGCCTTGGCCGGCGTTTCGCCGGTCTGGCGCCGGAATACACGTCCGAATTGACGGACGCTCAGCCGCGCCGCTTCCGCCAGGCGCTCAATCGGCAGCGCCTCGACCAAGTGATCGCGAGCGAATGCCAGTGCCATGCGGATGCGGTCCGAATCCGGCTCCATCTGTGCCATGGCAGAGAACTGCGACTGGCCGCCCGCGCGCCGATAGGGGACCACAAGTTCGCGCGCGACCTGGCGCGCCACCCCCGCCCCCAAATCTGCTTCGATCAGTGCCAGCGCAAGATCGATGCCCGCCGCGATTCCGGCCGAGGTCCAGATTCTGCCATCACTGATGAAGATACGATCGGGCTCGACCCTCACCTTGGGATAGTGCTGCTGCAGTTCGGGCGCGACACGCCAGTGCGTGGTTGCGCGGCGGCCGTCGAGCAGCCCTGCCCCGGCCAGCAGGAACGCCCCCGTGCAGACGCTCGCCACGCGGACCGTGCTTGCAGCAAGCTGCTTTGCCGCCGCGATGACACCCGGGTCCTGCAGAGGCCTGATCTCGCCGCCGATGAAAACCACCGTGTCGAACGCCATGTCCCGGAAGGACCGGGTCTGGATCGGGACCCCGGAGCTTCCCGCAACGGTGCCACCTGATTCAGAAATCACCACCAGGTGATAGGCCCCGCCTTTGACGAAGTCATTTGCCTTTTCGAAGGCACCCAGTGGTCCGGCGAGGTCAAGGGCCTGATGTCCCTGACAGATGAAAAGGCCGACCTGATGCATGGTCCCTTTATAAGGGAAACTGGTTAATTTGGCCATAGCGTTGCGCCGCCATGACGTTTACGGCAGCGCCACAGCCAGGGACAATCGCGCCGCCGGCGCTCACTTGCATCCGACCGAGGCGACACCCCATGTACCAGGACGACAAGCTCCGTATCCGTGAACTGATCGAAAGCTGGGTCACCTGGCGGGACATGGGCGACTGGGACCGGTTGCGCACCGTCTGGCATGCCGATGGTCGCATGGCTGCGAGCTGGCGCGAGGGCACCGCCGAGCAGTTCATCGAGGCCAACCGCGCTGGCTGGTCCAAGGGCCTCGACATCCTGCATCAGCTGGGCGGCTCGGTGATCAGCGTCCAGGGTAACCGCGCGGTGTCCCAGACCAAGATGGTCATCTCCCAGCGTGCCTCCGTCCACGGGGTGCTGTGTGACGTGAATGCGCAGGCGCGGCATTTTGATCTGTGGGAACGGCGTGAGGATCGCTGGGGGCTGGTCGACCGGCGCACCATCTTCGACCGCGACCGTATCGATGCCGTCAGGCCCGGGGAACGGGTGCAGCTGGATCCGCTGATGCTCGGACGCTTTCCGCCCAACTACCAGCACCTGGCGTACCTGCAAAGTGCCCTGGGCTTTCCGGTCCGCACGGACCTGCCCCATCTGCGCAGCGAGGCCGCTGAAGCGCTCTACCGCTGCGGCGAGGCGTGGTTACGCGGCGAGTAGACGCCTCCCGGCTTGAATCTCGCCCGGAACACCAGCCCGGGAGCATTGTCCGCCATGGACAGCGAGATGCCGTGCAGGTTGGCGACGGCTGCAACGAGGCTGAGGCCCAGGCCATTGCCCGGGGTGGTGCGGCTGCTGTCGAGCCGGACGAAGCGCTGCATCACCTTCTCGCGCATGTGCTCCGGAATGCCAGGCCCGTCATCGGCAACTGAAACTTCAATGCCCGTGCCGGGCGTCGAAGCCGCAAGTACGATCCGCGCGCCCTGCGGTGAATGCTGGCTGGCATTCTCCACCAGGTTTGCGAACATCTGGGTCAGCAGTTCACGGTCGCCGTGAACCGTGAGTCCCGGTGGAATCGACTGCTCGAAGTGCTGCGCCTTGTCTTCAAAGGCCGGCTGGTACACCTCGGCCACGGTCTGCAGCAGTTCGCTGAAGTCAACCTGCTCGAAGTGACGCAGGCTGGCGCCCCCCTCCACCTGCGCAATGCGCAGCAGGGCGCTGAACGTTGCAAGGATCGCATCGACGCCTTCGATGGTCGCGCCCACCACCATGCGCAATGCGGCCGCGTCCAGGGGCTGCATCTGGGCCAGTTCCAGGCGCTGGCGCAGGCGCGTCAGGGGCGTGCGCAGATCGTGCGCGATGTCGCTGGAGACCTGGCGCAGGCCATCCATGAGCACCTGGATGCGATCGAACATGGCATTGAGGCTGACCGCAAGGTGATCAAATTCATCGCCGCTGCCGTTCAAGAGGATGCGCCGCTTGAGGCCGTCATTGACGATGTCGCGGCTGGCCTGGCTCATGCTTTCGATCCGGCGCAGCACGGTCAGGCTCATCCACGCGCCACCGATGAGCACGATGACCATGGCCGCGACCGCGCCGAGCAGGAACGACCACGACACGGATTCGCGCAGTTCATGCACTTCACGCGAATCGGTTCCGACGAACAGGTAGCCACCATCGGCGGTTGGCTCGCCGCGGCCGCGAACATCCCGATAGCGGTGGCCGCCGAAGCGCCGCTGGTGTTGCAAGTCGCGCGGGCCAGCCACCGGGTCCAGCGCCGGCATATTGCCGGCCAGCATCACCCCGGAACGGTCCTGCAGCAGGTAGAAGAAGCCGCCGGCCCCCTTGATCGAGGCGGTGACGGCGCGCGCCAGGTCCGTGCTGCTGTCACTGCCGGCTGCGGTCCGCACCTCGGTGATTTCTGCGCCGACGGTCAGATCGAGCTGATGCTGCATGAAGCGCGTCGCGGACCACATGATCACGGCGAACAGCACCAGGAAGCTGGCGCCGGTGAAGCCGGCATGGATCAGCGTCAGCCGGAAACTCGAGGTCCGGAAGAGCTTAGGCAGGTTCACGCAGGATGTACCCGGCGCCGCGCACGGTCTGGATCAGCGCCTGTTCGCGCCCCTTGTCGATCTTGGCGCGCAGGCGGCTGATGTGGCTGTCCACCACGTTGGTGCGCGGGTCGAAGTGCAGGTCCCACACCTGCTCCAGCAGCATGGTCCGGGTCACGACCTGCCCTGCATGGCGCATCAGGAACTCCAGCAGCCGGTACTCGCGCGGCTGCAGTTCGATGTCCTCGCCCCTGCGGGTGACGCGGCGCGTCAGCAGGTTCAGCTCGATGTCGGCCTGCTTCAATGTCGTTTCCGAGGCGGTACGGCGCGGACGCCGCCCCAGCGCAGCCACGCGCGCCAGCAGCTCGGAGAACGCGAACGGCTTCACCAGGTAGTCGTCGGC
>DAIDKA010000339.1 GCA_027451085.1 Gammaproteobacteria bacterium | reverse complement strand
GACCTGCAGAAGGAACAGGAGGCCGTCGAGGACACCAGGACCAAGCTTGCGATGGTCGAGAACCGCCGCTCCACCCTGCAGAACCAGCTGCATGGCAATGCGGCGGTGCTGGCATCATCGCTGGGTTCCGGCCGGCAGGGCGGTGCGGATGCCCCCCTTGATACCGTGTCGCAGATCGCCGTGCTGCAGGCCCGCCTGGATGACCTGCTGCTGCGCTTCACGGACAAGCATCCGGATGTGATCGCCGCCCGGGCGGAACTGGCCGCCCTCAAACAGCGCCGCGCGGAGGAGATCAAGAGCCTGCGCAGTGGCGATGCCGCCGCTGCCGCGGCCACCGGGGCGTCCGCCAACCCGGTGTTCCAGAGCATCCAGCTGGCCTTGAACCAGTCCGATGTCGACATCTCTGACCTGAGCGCGCAGCTGGCGCAGCATCAGTCCAAGGTCGAGGAACTCAAGCGCCTGCTGAACACCGCGCCCCAGGTTGAAGCCCAGTACGCGCAGCTCTCCCGCGACTACGACATTGAAAAGGCCCAGTACGCCGCGCTGCGCGCCAGCTATGACAAATCACGGCTCGGTCAGCGCGCGGACGAGGCCGGCTCCATCCGTTTCCAGGTGCTGCAGCCGCCCGTGGCGAGCGAAAGGCCGGTGTGGCCCAAGCGCACTTTGATGCTGGTGGGGATTTTCCTGCTGGCGCTGGGCGCAGGCGGGGCGTTGGCTTATGGCCTGGACCAGCTCAATCCCGTGATCGGGTCCTCCGCGGGTGTGACTCGGCTGACCGGACTTGCGGTGCTGGCCCAGGTCGGACCGGCATTCCCCACCGTAACCCAGCGTGAGCTGCGGCGTGAGCTGCGTTACATGTCGTTTGCGGTTGCGGTGCTCGCGGGCCTGCTGGTGGTTGGCGTCGGAATCAGCCTGGCTGGAGTGCGCATTGATACTACTGCCCTGCAGCACATGGTGCAAAAATGAGTGTCATCGAGAACGCCATTGAAAAGCTGCGGCGCGAGGCCGCCGGCGGGGCTGCGGAACGCCTGGGATCGCCAGCGTACAGAAGTGCCAGCCTCGCCGATCAGGCCCGGCTGGATGCAGTGTCCCGCCGCTCCATCACGGTGGATGCGGCCCGGCTGCGTGCCGCCGGGTACCTGCCTGAGGCCGGGCACGAACTGGTGTTCATGGACAGCTACCGTGAACTCAAGCGCCCGCTGATCCGTCGATGCATGGCCGCGGGCGCCAGCCCGCAGCAGCGGCTGGTGATGGTGAGCAGCGCGCTGCCCGGGGAGGGCAAGACGTTCACGACGTTGAACCTCGCCCTGAGCATCGCCCGGGAGCAGGACGTCTCGGCATTGCTGGTCGATGCAGATTTTCCCCGCTCCCAGATCAGCCGTCTGCTGGGTATCCAGGATGAGCCGGGGCTGCTGGATGCCGTTGCCGACACGGCCCAGGACGTCGAGTCACTGGTGCTGGCGACTTCCATCAAGGGCCTGGAGGTGCTGTCCGCGGGCCGCGTCGGCCCCGGTGTTGCGGAACTTGCGGCGAGCAGCAGAATGAGTGAGATCATGGCGCGGCTCGTGGCCCGTAATCCGCGACGCATCGTGATCCTGGATTCGGCGCCCCTGCTGGCCGCCAGTGAGGCGCGCGCCATGCTGCACGTGCCGGGGCAGGTGCTGCTGGTGGCCCGCTCGGGGCAGACCCTGCAGTCGGCGCTGCAGGAGACCATCGCACTGGTTGACAGCGAGCGCCTGAATGGCATCGTGCTCAACGACGTGCACTTCGGGCACAGCAACAGAAATTATTACGGCTATCAAGGGTCAGCAAAGCATGATGACGAGGGTTCGACCGGCGCGTATTAATCTCGCCATTGCAGGGGCCGTGGCGCTGTGCCTGCTGGCCGGCGCACGCCAGGGTTGGGCCCAGGAAGCCGGCGTTCCCGTGCAGCCCCAGGAAGCGGGCCAGACCCCCGCGGGGACACTCGGAGCACCGCTGCAGGGGGCCGGGATCACCAATACGGTCGCGCAGCTCGGTCCTGTTCCGATGCCCGCCATGGGTGCAAACGGCGTGCGCCAGGACACGCTTTCGATCAGCCAGGGCCTGATCGAAGTGGACAACATCGACCAGACCCCGGAGGGCAGGTCGCAGACCATATCGGCGACCGGAGTCGACTTCGGGGTCCAGCGCAGCGGCGCCAATTTCAACGCCAATGCAGCCGGCGACCTGCAGTACCTGGACTATCTGCAGAATGCATATCCCAGCCATCTGTTCGGCAATGTGAATGCCGGGGCCAACGCTTCGATGTTCGATCACCGGCTGACGTGGACGTTGCAGGACAACTACGGCGATCAGCAGGTGGACCCGTTGTTGCCGGTGTCGCCGGAGAACCTGCAGCAGGTGAACGTGCTGAACGTCGGGCCGGACCTGACGCTGATGCCGTTCAACGACGTCGTGGTGCAGATGGGCGCGCGCTACGGCCGCGCTTCCTACCAGGCGAGCCCGTTCAGCGGCGGTCAGTACACGGAGACGTTCTCGGTCGAACGCATCCTGTCTGCGGTTTCGGACATCGCCGTGGTTGCGAACCTGGATCAGCAGCGCTTCGACAACACCCTGCTCAACACCGATTACGACCAGTCGCAGTTCTATCTGCGGTACCGGCTCACTGGAGCGCGTACGCAGGTGCAGGTGGCTGCCGGCGAAGGCCAGGACAACGACGGCCCGGACTGGACCCACACCGGCGTCGGTGAGATCAGGGTCCAGCATGCGTTGTCGGCATTGATCAGCGTCACGCTGGACGCCGGCCGCAACCTGGCCAATGCGTCCAGCAACTTCAGTGCGCTGCAGGCCGGTGCCGCGGGCGGCATTTCCATCGCGCCCGTCGGCCTGACCACCAGCAGCTATCTTGCGAACTACGTTTCCGGCAGCGTGCAGGCACAGGGCGCGAGGACGACGATCGCCCTTACGGCCCGCTGGGAGAAGGACCTCTATGCGCAGGATTCGTCGGTGAACACCGCCCTCGGCGATTACCAGCTGAGTGTGCAGCGGCGGGTGAGCCGCATGCTGACCGCCCGGGTGTTCGGCGTGGTGACTCGTTCCGCGTATCTCAATGAGGGCTTCAGCTATACGGATTACCAGGAGGGGCTGGAAGCGACGCTGACCCCCGGCCGGCACTTTTCCTTCCTGTTCCGCTATGTGCATGCCTCACAGGTGATGACCGTGGACGGTACCAGCTACAAGGAGAACCTGGTCTACCTC
>DAIDKA010000338.1 GCA_027451085.1 Gammaproteobacteria bacterium | reverse complement strand
TACTTGAGCAGCACCGGCTTTCCGGTCGGATCCAGTCCCAGTTTGAGCGCAAAATCACTGAAATTGATGCCACCGAGAGCCAGCCCGATGGGCGGCATGATCACATCGGCCACCAGGGAGCTGACAATCTTGCCGAAAGCTCCGCCGATCACGACACCGACCGCCAGGTCGATGACGTTGCCTTTCATCGCAAATTCCTTGAATTCCTGCGCCAGACCCATGGTTCCGCCCCTGTGATGTTTTGAACGTCCGCCGGACCACCCCGTAGCCCGGGGCGGCCCTGTTGGATTATGTGACAAAAAAAACGACCCCGCCACGAGGGCGGGGTGTTCCGATCAGCGTCAAAGTCCACGCCCTGCCAGGCACGACGGGGCTCAGGCGGTCAGGCAGCGGCCTTCTTGCGGCGCGGCTTCTTCTGTGCGGCGGAATCGGCAGCAGCATCGGCCGCAGCAGCGGCGCCGGCGGCCTTGTCGACCAGCTGCATCAACGCCATGGGAGCGTTGTCGCCCGCACGCGGCACCATGCGCAGGATGCGGGTGTAACCGCCGGCGCGCGGCTTGAAGCGCGGCCCCAGGTCCGTGAACAGCTTCTCGACCACCGCGGCATCGCGCAGGCGCGAGAACGCCAGGCGGCGGTTGGCCTGCGTGTCGGTCTTGGACAGGGTGATCAGCGGCTCGACCACGCGACGCAGTTCCTTGGCCTTCGGCAGGGTGGTGCGGATGGTCTCGTGACGCAGCAGCGAGACAGACATGTTCCGCAGCATGGCCTGCCGGTGCGGGGCGTTGCGCGACAGCTGACGGCCGCTCAGTTGGTGACGCATAAACTACTTTCCTTAGATGATGTCGCGCTCGTCGTCGTGCTTCAGGCCGGCTGGTGGCCAGCCATCCAGGCGCATGCCGAGCATCAGACCGTGGCTCTGCAGCACCTCCTTGATCTCGGTGAGGGACTTCTTGCCGAGGTTGGGGGTGCGCAGCAGCTCGACCTCGGTGCGCTGCACCAGGTCGCCGATGTAATGGATGTTCTCCGCCTTCAGGCAGTTGGCGCTGCGGACGGTCAGTTCCAGCTCGTCCACCGGACGCAGCAGGATCGGATCGAACTGCATTTCGGAGACCTTGGTGGCGGCCTCTTCCTCGCCCTGCAGGTCCACGAACACCGACAGCTGGTCCTTCAGGATGCCACCGGCGCGGCGGATGGCCTCCTCGGCGTCGATCGTGCCATTGGTCTCGATGTCGATAACCAGCTTGTCGAGGTCGGTGCGCTGCTCCACACGGGCGGCCTCCACCGAATAGGTGACGCGGCGGATGGGCGAGAACGAGGCATCCAGCTGCAGCCGGCCGATGGCGCGGCTCTGCTCCTCGAATGCCGCGCGCTGGGCCGCCGGGCGGTAGCCGCGGCCGCGTTCCACGCGCAGAGTCATGGACAGTTCGCCGGCCTTGGTGAGGTTGGCGATCACGAGGTCCGGGTTCACGACTTCGATGTCGTGGTCCAGCTGGATGTCACCGGCCGTGACAGGGCCTGGGCCTTTTTTATGCAGGCGCAGCTCAGCGCTGTCGCGCGTGTGCATCTTCAGCGCCACCAGCTTCAGGTTCAGCAGGATGTCAACGACGTCTTCCTGCACACCCTCGATGCTGGTGTACTCATGCAGCACGCCATCGATCTCGACCTCGGTGATGGCGCTGCCGGGCATCGAGGACAGGAGCACGCGACGCAGGGCGTTGCCCAGCGTGTGGCCGAAGCCACGCTCGAACGGCTCGATGACGACGCGCGCCTGGCGGGGCGCAACCGGATGCACCTTCACCACGCGCGGCTTGAGAAATTCTCCGACAGATCCTGTCATGCTTGTTCACCTTGCCGGCTTCTAGCCGGACACCTTGCAGGCATGCTGCCCGCGGGTTCGCCTTGCCGGCCCGGTGGGCCGGCAACACAAATCACTTCGAATAAAGCTCGACGACCAGGTTCTCGTTGATGTCCGGCAGGATCTCATCCCGCGCCGGCACCGTACGGAACGTGCCCTTGAGCTCCTTCTCGTCCACCTGGACCCACTCGGGCAGTCCCACCTGCTGGGCGAGCTGCAGGGCGCTGACGATGCGCAGCTGCTTGCGCGACTTCTCGCGCACCTGCACCACATCCCCGGCACGGACCTGGTAGGAGGGGATCGTGACGGCTTCGCCGTTCACGGTGATGGACTTGTGGCTGACCAGCTGCCGGGCCTCGGCGCGGGTCACCGCGAAGCCCATGCGGTATACCACGTTGTCCAGGCGGCACTCCAGCAGCTTCAAGAGGTTCTCGCCGGTGGCGCCCTGGCGGCGCGCGGCTTGCTCGTAGTAGTTGCTGAACTGGCGCTCCAGCACGCCGTACATGCGGCGCAGCTTCTGCTTTTCGCGCAGCTGCAGACCGTAGTCCGACAGCCTCTGGCGGCGCTCGCCCTTGATGCCGCCCGGCGGCACCTGGAACTTGCACTTGCTTTCGAGCGGCTTGGTGCCGCTCTTCAGGAACAGATCCGTGCCCTCGCGGCGGGCGAGCTTGCACTTGGGACCAACGTAACGTGCCATGTGTGAACCTCGCGCCTTTAGACCCGGCGCTTCTTCGGGGGACGGCAGCCGTTGTGCGGGATCGGCGTAACGTCGGAAATGCTGGTGATCTTCAGGCCGCAGGTGTTCAGCGCGCGCACCGCGGACTCGCGGCCGGGGCCGGGGCCGCCGACGCGCACTTCAACGTTCTTGAGCCCGTGCTCCTGCGCGGCGACGCCGGCCTTCTCGGCGGCGACCTGCGCGGCGAACGGCGTGCTCTTGCGCGAGCCGCGGAAGCCGCAGCCGCCCGAAGTCGCCCACGACAGGGTGTTGCCCTGGCGGTCGGTGATCGTGATGATCGTGTTGTTGAAGCTTGCATGGACGTGCGCGATGCCATCCAGCACGTTCTTGCGCGCTTTCTTCGGCTTCTTCGCGCCGCCGGACTGCTGCTGTTTCTGCTCAGCCATTGATCGATTGCCTCTTTATGCCTTGCCCGGAGGAGCGTTCAGCTTCACCGCCTGCTTGCGCGGACCCTTGCGGGTGCGGGCATTGGTCTTGGTGCGCTGGCCGCGGACCGGGAGGCCGCGGCGGTGACGGAGGCCGCGGTAGGTACCGAGGTCCATCAGTCGCTTGATGTTCATGGAAACTTCGCGTCGCAGGTCGCCCTCGACCGCGAACTTCGCGATCTGGGAACGCAGTGCATTGACCTCCGTCTCCGTCAGGTCCTTGACCTTCGTGTGCGGGTTCACGCCCGCGGCGGCGCAGGTTTCCTTGGCGCGCGTGCTGCCCACGCCGTAGATGTGGGTCAGACCGACCCACGCATGCTTGTTCATCGGGATGTTGATGCCGGCAATACGAGCCATGGCTTAACCCTGCCTCTGCTTGTGGCGCTGATCGCTGCAGATCACATAGACCACGCGCCTGCGGCGCACGATCTTGCAGTTCTTGCAGATCTTCTTGACTGACGGACGTACTTTCATAAATGCCTTCCGGTAATGGCGCGGCCGGGCCCCCTGGCGGGAACCTCAGCCACCTTGGCCTGACCGGCCATAGCCGAGCAGGTTCGCCTTCTTCAGGAGCCCGGGGTACTGGTGGGACATCATGTGCGCCTGCAA
The DNA here is from genome assembly GCA_027451085.1 of Gammaproteobacteria bacterium. GTDB lineage: Bacteria > Pseudomonadota > Gammaproteobacteria > Steroidobacterales > Steroidobacteraceae > DAIDKA01. Next base: position 591 of record DAIDKA010000338.1, on the reverse strand, counting down.
TTGCGCCATGAAGTCCATCACTACCACGACCACGATCATCAGCGAGGTGCCGCCGAACTGGAACGGGACACCCTGCGAGGAAACCAGGAACTCGGGCAGCAGACATACCGCCGCCACGTACAGCGCGCCCCACAGCGTCAACCGGGACAGCACCTTGTCGATGTAATCACCGGTCTGCACGCCCGGGCGGATGCCGGGGATGAACGCGCCGGACTTCTGCAGGTTCTGCGCCGTCTCGCGCGAATTGAACACCAGCGCGGTGTAGAAGAAGCAGAAAAACAGGATCAGCACCGTGTATGCCACCAGGTGCAGCGGCTGGCCGTAGCCGAGCGAGGCCGCCATCTTCTGCAGGATCTCGCCCACCCTGCCATTGGCCGCGTTGCCGGCGAAGTTGGCGATTGTAGCCGGAAACAGCAGGATGCTCGAGGCGAAGATCGGCGGGATCACCCCCGACATGTTGATCTTGAACGGCAGGTGGCTGTTCTGGCCGGCGAACATGCGGCGACCCACCAGGCGCTTGGCGTAGTTCACCGGGATCCGGCGCTGCGCGCGCTCCATGAACGTCACGAACAACGTCACGCCCAGGACGAT
>DAIDKA010000337.1 GCA_027451085.1 Gammaproteobacteria bacterium | reverse complement strand
CAGCAGCGGCATGGGGCGGCCGCTGCTGCCCTTCTGCGCGCCGCCCAGCCACGCCGTGCCGGCGATATCCATGTGCGCCCACGTCAGACCCTGCGCGAACTTGGACAGGAAGCCCGCGGCGGTGATGGCGCCACCCTCGCGGCCGCCGATGTTGGCCAGGTCCGCGAAGTTGCTCTTGAGCTGGTCGACGTATTCCTCCGTGAGCGGCAGCTGCCAGGCGCGGTCGTCGCTGCGCACACCCGCGGCCACCAGTTCCTGGGCCAGTTCGTCGCTGTTGCCCATGACGCCGGTATGATGCGCGCCGAGCGCGATGACGCAGGCGCCGGTGAGAGTGGCGAGGTCCACCACGGCGGAGGGCTCGAAGCGGCGCGCGTAGTGCAGGGCGTCGCACAGGACCAGGCGGCCCTCGGCGTCCGTGTTGAGGATTTCGACCGTCTGTCCCGATGCGCTGGTGACAATGTCCCCGGGACGCGTCGCGGTGCCGCCGGGCATGTTCTCGCAGGCGGCGACCAGGCCGACGACGCGAATGGGCAGGCGCGCTTCGGCGCAGAAGGCGATGGCCGAGATCACCGAGGCCGCCCCCATCATGTCCCACTTCATTTCGTCCATGGCGCCGGGGTCTTTGAGCGAGATGCCGCCGGTGTCGAAGGTGATGCCCTTGCCGACCAGCACCAGGGGCGCCGTGGAAGGCGCGCGCGGGCCGGTGTAGTCGAGCACGATGAAGCGCGGCGGCTGCGCGCTGCCCTGGGTGACGGCGAGGAAGCAGCCCATTTTTTCGCGCCGGATCGCAGCTTCGTCCAGAACCTTGACCTTGACCGTGGAGTGGCGTTTCGCCAGCGCCTTGGCCTCCTGCGCCAGGTAGGTCGGGTTGCAGATGTTGGGAGGCAGGTTGCCCAGGTTTTTCTGCAGGGTCATGGCCGTCACCAGCGCCTCGCCGTGCGCTAAGCCGAGCTTCGCCTGGGCGATGCCGGTGGCGCGCACCGGGCCGGCGACGATGCGGTTGATTGCGGGCACGGGCGGCTTGCGGCTGGTTTTCAGGTCATTGATGCGATAGACGGTGGAACCGGCGATCTCCGCCACGCAGCGGCCGAAATAGTAATCGTCCAGCTCCTTGCCGGCAGGGCGTTCGAGCCCCAGGGCAATGCTTTTGATACGGGTACGGCCGGCGGCGGTGAAGGCGGTGGTGCAGGCGCGTCGCCAGGCCTTGCGGCCGAAGCTGCGGGCGGCGCCCAGTCCCACCAGCAGCACGCGGGTCTGCTTCAGGCCGGCATCGGTCAGCAGCAGGCTTTCCCCGGCGCGGCCACTGAAGTCACCGCGGGTGATGACGGCCTTGATGCGTCCGCCGGCAGCCTTGTCCAGGGCCGCGGTCTCGCCGCCCAGGCTGCCATCGTCGTAGACGCCGGCAACGACGCAGTCCACACCCTGCTCGGGGCTTTTTGACCATACATCAAAACGCATCGGGATTCTCCTAAGGCAGCTGCGGTGTGTATGCTTCCGCAGTGCGAAAATATAGATTCGCAAGTTTAACCGAATTCCGACGGCGGGAACGCTTTGGGCCGCATCCTTGATCGTTACATTCTGCGGGAGATCCTTGTCAGCGGCCTGGCCGTGACCCTGGTGCTGCTGCTCATACTCGTGACCAACGAGGGCGCGCGGGTGCTGTCACGCGCCGCCGACAACCAGTATCCCCGCGGCGTGGTGCTGGAACTCATCGGCCTCGGGGCTGTTCACAACCTCACCATCGTGGTGCCCATCGGGCTGCTGCTGGGGCTGGTGATGGCCTTCGGGCGCCTGTATCACGACAGCGAGATGACCGCTGCGCTGGCCTGCGGCGTGGGCATGAACCGCATCTATGTGCCCGTGGTGCTGCTCGGACTGATCATCACCGCGCTTCTGGCCTGGCTGTCGCTGGATGTGGCGCCGATGGCCATGGCTCGCGTGCTCAGCCTGCGCAATGCCGCAGTGCAGGCCGGCCAGTTCGCACCCGTGGCCCCAGGGCGTTTCCGCACGTTCGGCGGCGGCAGCACCGTGGTGTATGCCCAGAATGCCAGCGACGACGGCACGCTCGGCAATGTGTTCGTGGAGCGCGAGCGCGATGGGCGGGTGGAAGTGGCCCTCGCCAGCCGCGCCCGCCATACCACGGCGCCCGACGGACAGAGCATCACCATCACGTTATTCGACGGCGAGCGCATGGAAGGCGTACCCGGCAGCAGGCAGTTCCGCATCATGCGCTTCAGCGAGCACACCATCCCGGTGGCGATGCCGAAGATCAATGATGACATCGCGGACCTTGATGCGGCACCGACCCGGGAACTGTGGGGGGTCAAGGCGCGTGACCGGCAGGCGCAGCTGCAGTGGCGGCTGGCGCTGCCTGTCATGGGCATGGTGCTGACCGTGCTCGCCGTGCCGCTTTCAAGGCTGCGACCGCGCCAGGGCCGGCTGTCGCGGCTGTGGCTGGCCGTGCTGCTTTACATCGTGTATTTCAACCTGGTGTCCGCGGGTCGCGTGGCCATCGAGCACGGCACCATGCCTGCGGCGCTGGGCCTGTGGTGGACCCATGCCGTGGTGGTGGCGGGCACGGTGCTGCTGTTCGAGGTGCCCGAGTGGCTGGCGCGCCTGCGTCACCGGGCTGCATTGGTGGCGCCGGTATGAACATCCTGGACCGGTACATCATCCGGCGCATCCTGGAACTGACCGCGCTGGTGCTGGTGGTGGTGCTGGCGCTGGCCGTGCTGTTCACCTTCATCGCCGAGCAGGCAGACACGGGACAGGGGCGCTACACCGTGCTGGAAGCCTTCTGGTATTCACTCATGAGCCTGCCGCAGCAGGCCTGGGAGCTGATGCCGATCGCGGCCTTGATCGGATCGTTGCTCGGGCTGGGTTCGCTCGCCAGCAGCAGTGAACTCACGGTGGCTCGCGCAGCGGGGGTGTCGATCGCGCGCATCGCCGTGGCGGTGTTCATCGCGGGCGTGCTGCTGGTGGGGCTGGAGGTGGTGCTGGGTGAGTTCATCGCGCCGCCGATGCAGCTGGCGGCGCGGCAGCAGAAAGCCTTCGACCGCTTCAATGATGCGAGCCTGGGAGGTGGCGCCGCCTGGGTGCGTGACGGCAACCTGATCCTGAGCGTCCAGCAATCACAGGACGGGCTGCGCCAGGGTGGCATGCTCGTATTCCGGCTGACCGATGACCATCACCTGGCGGCGGTGGGCCGGGCGGCGCGCGCGGTGCCTGCCGGCAAGCACAACTGGCAGCTGCACGGCTACGCGGAGACCCAGTTCAACGGCGACCAGGTGACGGCGCACGCGCAGGCCATAAAGCCCTTGGAATCGAACGTCAGCGGGCAGTTCCTGCAGCTGGCAATGGCCGAGCCAAGGGAACTGGCCACCGCGGCGCTGTACAGCCTGATCCGGTACTACCAGGCCAACCAGCTGGACCCGAAGCCGTACCTGTTCGCGTTCTGGTCCAGGATCGCGCGTACGGCGGCGATTGCCTTCGCGGTCCTGCTGGCCATGCCGTTCGTGATCGGGCCCCTGCGTTCGTCGGCGCACGGCGTACGCCTGCTGATCGGCCTGCTGCTTGGGATCGGGTTCTTCTTCTTGCAGCGGCTGATCGAGAGCGGCACGGTGGTGTTTGATCTGGACCCGGTGCTGCTGGCGTGGCTGCCGACGGCATTGCTGGTGACGGTGACGCTCGGATTGCTCGCGCGGGTGCGATAGCGCCGCGGCTGCCCCTGGCATCAGGCGTCCGCGGGTGGCACCTGTACTCCCAGCCAGGCCACCGCGGCCAGCACCAGCAGTCCGAGCGCGGTTTCAGCGATCAGGCTGCGACGCAGGGCCTTCAAAGCCGCATCAGCATCAGCTTCTGCGCCCAGCACCGCCTGCAGCCGCGGCGTGAGCCGGCGGCGGTTGATCGCGGCCAGCGCCAGCATGCCTGCGAACAGCCCCAGCTTCACCATGAGCGCAAGGCCGTACGGTGTCGTGAACAGCAGGGCCAGGTTCCGTGGGCCGATCAGAACCCAGCTGTTGATGACGCCTGTGACAACCAGCACTGCGACGATGGCTGGGCCGGTTGCTGAAAACCGTGACAGGCCCAGCAGCAGGGCGCGCGCGGGCGTGGTGTCTGACGTCCGCAGTCCGAGCCTCACCCGGGCGCAAAACTCCACCAGGGCGCCGATCCAGGCGCCAGCAGCAAGCAGGTGCAGGGCGTCTGCAGCCTGATGCAGGCGCCCTGCGGCCCCGTCGCCCGCCGAACCATGGCCGGTCCACGCAAAACTGGCGGTGATGAGACCTGCAAGCACTCCTGAACTGATCCAGCGCGCTCGCTCCGGCAGCAACGGGAGCAGCACCAGCATGGCGGCGAACAGCAGGGCGCGCGCGACCAGGATGAATCCGATGCGGGTGCCGGTGACAACTTCGGCCACAGCGAACGGGGAGCCGGCGATGGTGGCGGCTTCGCAGGACAGCCAGGCGAGCGTGGACAGAGCGCCGATGGCTGCTGCCAGTGGCAGCAGCCACCGCGGCAGGGCGGATTGCGGCGCCCGGCCTGCGCCGGGCAGTGCCGGTTCGCGTTCATACAGGTGGAAGATCACGACCCCGAAGATGCCCAGGGAGCAGGCGAATTGCAGCAGCCGCGCCGCCCAGAGCGCCGCGTCGATCATGGGTCAGCGGACCGTGAAGCTGTAACTGCCGGTCTTGCGGTGACCGTCATCGCTGGATACGGCTGTCCAGGACACAGTGTAGTGACCGGGCGCCAGGGGCGCGCGCAGCGCGGCGTCCATTGCCCTGGCGTCCTTGCTGTCGAGCAGCGCGAGCGCCACCGGATGGCCGCCTGCATCACTCAGAGAGACCGTTGAGAACTTGCGCGCCAGCGCCTCGCTGAATTCCAGATGCAGGGTCCTGGGCGCGCTGACGGTGGCATTGGTGGCCGGGTCGCAGGCCGTAAGCCGGGCATGTGCCCAGGCCTGCGAAGCACCCAGCAGGGCGAGGATCGCAGCGGCTGCGGTGGTGCACAAGGGACGCGGGGCGCTGTACATGCTTGAGATCTTCCGGTTGGCTGATGAGGCTGATACGCGTCGCATGTGGTTCCCCCTCGGGGTGACGCGTGCTGGCTGGCAGGCCGTACAGGCCCCTCGGAGGAGGGTGGATGGCGGTTTGCGCGTAATAATAGGCATACGGGCCGTGCCAGCAAGGGGTTGATCATGATCGACGAAGAAATCCGCAGGGTGATGGCGCAGCAGGCCGATCATCCGCTCGGTGGCCTGGAGGTGGATGTGTGGGCGGCGCTGGCGGCGCGCGAACAACGGCGGACGGCGGTCCGGCGGCTGCTGGCCGTCCAGGGCGTCGTACTGGCCGTGGTCCTCACGGGGTCGGTCGCGGCCGGAAAGTACCTTGGCAGCCTGCACGATCGTGGTGTCGATGTGTTCTCCCCGCACATGTCGTTGAGTCCTGCCACGCTGCTGAGCGGGAGGGCGCCATGAGCGGCCTGTCACGGACGGTGGTGCTCATGCTGGCCGCCACCGTCCTGGCCGGCGCCGCGGGCGGCTGGCTGGGCGTGCGTTATGGCCTGCACCAGTCGCGTTCCGACGCCAGTCTCGACCAGGTTCTGCACCATGAACTGAAGCTGTCGGCGCAGCAGCAGCAGCAGATCGAGGCGATGGAGAGCGATTTCGGCCAGCGTCGCAAAGCGCTCGAAGACCAGATGCGCGCGGCCAACCGGGAACTGGCCACGGCCATCCGCACCCAGCACGGCTATGGTCCCGACGCGCAGCGCGCCATCGAGCACTTTCACCAGGCGATGGGAGCCCTGCAGGAGCAGACCATCCGCCATGTGTTTGAGATGCGCACGGTGCTCACGCCGGAGCAGGTGCGGCGGTTTGACCAGGCTGTGAGCCATGCTCTCGAATCGGATCAGGCGTGACGCAGGCGGAGGGCTCCGGGCGGCTGGCGCAGGTGGCGCAGTCGGGCGACCGTCCGGCGTTTGAGCAGCTGGTCCGGCTGTACAAGGACCCCCTGTACCGTTTTGTGCGTCGCTACGTGGGGGACGCCGACGAAGCCTATGACGTGGTCCAGGACGCGTTTGTGTCCGCCTGGCTCGGCCTGCGCAGCTTTAAGCCCGGCCAGCCGTTTGCGGCCTGGCTGTACGCCATCGCGTTGAACAAGTGTCGTGACCGCGGCCGTCGCAATGCCGTGCGCCGGCGTGTTCTGGCGTTGTTAGGGGCCGAGGAACACCCTGTGCTGGATGAAGATCCGCAGCAGCGCCTGGAACAGCGCCTGCGGCGTCTGGACCGGGAGATCTCGCAACTTCCGAGGCAGTACAAGGAGCCGCTGCTGTTGCTGCTGGCGGGCGGCATGACGCAGCAGCAAGTGGCGCAGCAGCTCGGGATCAGCGCCAAGGCCGTGGAACTGCGCATCCGCCGGGCCAGGCAGAAACTGGCGCTGGTCCTGGGCGAACCGCCCGAGCCTGATGCCGAGGGATAGCAGCCGCGGCTGCGTACTGGTCCTTATGAAACCCGAGGACATGGGGCCGGGCACGGCTGCAGTAATCCAGGAGCTGCCGCTGGCGCGCCCGGGGCGGCGGCGGTTCGTCCAGGGGCTGGCGGTGAGCGCGCTGGGCCTGGGCGCATCTTCACGCGACCCTGTTCTGGCGCAGGCGCAGGCGCAGGCGCAGGCGCCGGCGAGCGTGCCGGCGCCGGGCGGCATCCGTCTTGAGCTGGTGATCGCGTCCGTCGCCTTCAATGTCACGGGCCGGCTGCGCACGGCCACCGCGGTGAATGGTTCGGCGCCGGCGCCCGTCCTGCGTTTGCGGGAGGGTGAGAATGTCACCATCAATGTCACCAACCGCCTGCGGGAACCCAGTTCCATCCACTGGCACGGACTGCGTCTGCCCGCTGACCAGGACGGGGTGCCAGGCCTGAGTTTTCGCGGCATTGCTCCCGGGGAGACATTCACGTACCGCTTCCCCATCGTCCAGCATGGCACGTACTGGTATCACAGCCACAGTGGCATGCAGGAGCAGACCGGACTTTATGGGCCGCTGATCCTGGAACCACGCGGCCATGAGTCCTTCACTTATGACCGGGACCACGTGGTGATGCTGTCCGACTGGACGGACCAGGACCCGATGCAGGTGCTTGCCAACCTCAAACAGCAAAGCGACTACTACAACCACCGGCAGCGCACCCTGGGCACGTTCGTGGACGACGCCCGCGCGCACGGGCTGAAGGCGGCAGTGGACGAGAGCCTGATGTGGGACCGGATGCGTATGGATCCCACAGACATCATGGATGTGGGTGGGCCGGCGTATACCTACCTGGTCAACGGACTGCCGCCCACGGGCAACTGGACCGGGGTTTTCAAGCCGGGCGAACGGCTGCGGCTGCGTTTCATCAATGCGTCCTCCATGACGACCTTTGACGTGCGCATCCCGGGACTGCCCCTGACCATCGTCGCGGCCGACGGCAGCGAGGTCGAGCCGGTGACCGTCGATGAGTTCCGCATGGGTGTGGCGGAAACCTACGATGTGCTCGTCGAGATCCGCGATCACGCGGCCTACACGATATTCGCGCAGGCCCAGGACCGCAGCGGGTATGCGCGCGGGACGCTGGCGCCGCACGCGGGCATGAACGCAGTGGTGCCGGCGCTCGATCCGGCGCCGTTGCGTTCCATGGCGGACATGGCGATGTCCATGCCGGGCATGGCCGGTATGGACATGTCGAAGAGCCGCCTGGGAGAGCCGGGCACCGGACTGCAAGACAACGGGCGGCGGGTGCTGCTCTACACCGACCTTGCGGCGGTGCATCCGGACCCGCAGATGCGGCCCGTGGACCGGGAGATCGTGCTGCACCTCACCGGCAACATGCAGCGCTTCATCTGGGGCTTCGACGGCAGGAAATTCTCCGATGCGGACCCGATATACGTGAAGCTGGGGGAGCGGGTGCGGTTCGTGCTGATCAACGACACCATGATGGAGCACCCGATCCATCTGCATGGCTTCCTGTTCTCGCTGGAAAACGGGCGGACTGGAAAGCTGCCGCTCAAACACACCGTCAACGTCAAGCCGGCCGAGCGCCTGAGCTTTGTGTTCACGGCCGACACGCCGGGTCACTGGGCCTTCCACTGCCATCTGATGTACCACATGGAAGCCGGAATGTTCCGCACGGTGCTGGTGTCGTGAGCCGCGGGTTGGGGGGTGCGGCCGTGGCGCTGCTGCTGGCCATGCCGGGGCTGCAGCCGCCAGCGGCTCACGCCCAGGAAGCCGCGGCGTCCGCCGGGCAATCCGCGGCGGGCGGCGCCGAGGCGGCCGCGCCGTTCGGGCCGCCGGTCGATGACAACCGGGTGTACTTCCATGCGCTGTTCAATGAGCTCGAAGGTCTGTTCGGCGGCAGTCCGGGCGCTGAAATGAACTGGGAGGGGGAGGCCTGGGTGGGGACCGATGCCGAGCGGCTGTGGTTCAGGACCGAGGGGCAGGTGTGGAACGGGCATGTGCAGGAGGGCGACCAGGAACTGCTGTACGACCATCCCGTCAGTGAGTTCTTCGATCTGCAGGCCGGCCTGCGCTACGACCTGGATTCCGAGCCTGGGCGTGGCTGGGGCGCGATCGGGATCGAGGGCGTGGCGCCGTACTTTTTTGATGTGTCCGCCACGGTGTATGCGAGTGATGGCGGGCACTTTGCGGCGCGCACCACGCTCAGCCACGAGCTGCTGCTCACGCAGCGGTTCATCCTCACTCCCAGTGTGGAGTTGAATGCCTACACCCGCGCCGACCCGCAGCGGCAGGTGGCCGCGGGGCTGTCGGATATCGAGGCGGGGCTGCGGCTGCGCTATGAGATCAGCCGCAGGTTCGCGCCCTACGCGGGGCTGGTGTACCAGCGCATCTGCGGGACCGACGCCACCGGCAGCATCGCCGGCTGGCGGGCGGCCCTGGGCATCCGCGCGTGGTGGTGATCAGGCGGGGGTCTTGAGGACGCTGATCACCCGCGGTTCCATGTAGCCCTTGAGGCCGAGCGAGTGGTACTGGCGCCCCATGCCGGACTCCTTGGCACCGCCGAAGGGAATGGTGGCGGAGGTCGCGCGGTGCTGGTTGGCCCAGGCTGTGCCGACCTCGAGCCGCGCGGCGAGTTTCGCGGCGCGCTCAGGATCGCGGCTCCACACTGAGCCGGACAGTCCGTAACGGGTGTCGTTGGCGCGGTGCAGGGCGTCTTCCTCGTCGGTGAA
>DAIDKA010000336.1 GCA_027451085.1 Gammaproteobacteria bacterium | reverse complement strand
ACGCGATGCCCATGGTCAGTTCGTAGTTGCCGGGCTTGGCGACATGACCCGACACCGAGAAGATGTTGGTGCCGCCGGAATTCTTCGGGCCCAGGCCGGCAAACCAGCCGGCGCCCTTGCGCAGGATGGCCGGCACCGAGGCAAAGCTCTGGGTGTTGTTGATGGTGGTCGGACGGCCGTACAGGCCGAAGTTGGCCGGGAACGGCGGCTTGAAGCGCGGCTTGCCCTGCTTGCCTTCAAGCGAGTCGAGCAGCGCGGTTTCCTCGCCGCAGATGTAGGCGCCGGCGCCCACGAAGGTGTGCAGGTCGAAGTCCCAACCCGAACCCCTGATGTTCCTGCCCAGCAGACCTGCGGCATACGCCTCCTGCAGCGCGGCCTCGAAACGCGGCACGGGCTCACCCAGGAACTCGCCACGGATGTAGTTGTAGCCGACCGTGGCGCCCATGGCGTAGCCGCCGATGGCCATGCCCTCGATCAGCGCGTGCGGGTTGTAGCGCAGGATGTCACGATCGTGGCAGGTCCCGGGCTCGCTCTCGTCAGAGTTGCACACGACGTACTTCTGCCCCGGCGCGTTGCGTGGCATGAAGCTCCACTTCAGGCCCGTGGGGAAGCCGGCGCCGCCACGGCCGCGCAGGCCGGAGGCCTTGACCTCCTCGATGACTTTTTCCGGCGGGGTTTTTTCCGCCAGGATGCGCTCCCACACCGAGTAGCCGCCGATCTTGCGATAGGTTTCGAGCGTCCACGGCTGGTCGAGCTTCAGCGACTCGAACAGGTTCAGATTCAGCTTGTCGTCGTACTTGGTGGTCATTTCGCCTGCCCGTGCCGGTGCGATTACTTCAGGTCATCCAGCAGCTTGGCGACCGTTTCCGGCGTCAGGTGCTCGTGGAAGACATGATCGATCATCATCATGGGTGCGCCGGTGCAGGCGGCCAGACACTCCTCCTCCTTCGTCAGGAAGATGCGTCCATCCGCGGTGCTCTCTCCAAGCTTGATGCCGAGATGCTTCTCGGCATGCGCCACCAGCTCGTTGCCGCCGCGAAGCATGCAGGAGATGTTGGTGCAGATGCTGACATGGTGACGGCCGCAGGGATGCAGCTCGTACATCGAGTAGAAGCTGCCCACCTCGTAGACCTGCACGGGTGGAAGATCCAGGTACGCCGCGACGGCGTCCATCAGCTCCGTGGTCAGATGGCCATCGTTCTGCTCCTGAGCAAAACGCAGCGCAGCGAGCACCGCGGAGCGCTGGCGCCCCTGCGGGAACTTCGCCACCCAATGGTCGATTTCCTGGCGCGTGTGCTCGGACAGCAGCGCCACATTGCCGCCTGCGGCAGTCATCAGCGGTCGACCTCCCCGAAAACGATGTCCTGCGTGCCGATGACGGCAACGACGTCGGCCAGCATGTGCCCGCGCACCATCTCGTCGAGGGCGGACAGATGCACGAAGCCGGGCGCGCGGACCTTGAGACGATACGGCTTGTTCGCGCCGTCGGAGACCAGGTACACGCCGAGTTCGCCCTTGGGCGCCTCCACGGCGGCATAGGTCTCCCCTTCCGGCACGCAATAGCCCTCAGTGAAGAACTTGAAGTGGTGGATGAGGGACTCCATGTCGCCCTTCATCTGCTCGCGGCGCGGCGCGCGGACCTTGCGGTCATCGACCATCACCGGACCCGGGTTCTGTTGCAGCCACTCGGCGCACTGGGCGATGATGCGGTTGGACTGACGCATCTCCTCGACACGCACGAGGTAGCGGTCATAGCAGTCGCCGTTGACGCCCACCGGGATGTCGAAGTCCATGCGGTCGTAGACCTCGTACGGCTGCTTCTTGCGCAGGTCCCACTCGACGCCTGAACCGCGCAGCATGGGGCCGGTGAAGCCCAGCTGCAGCGCACGCTCAGGCGTGACCACGCCGATGTTGACCGTGCGCTGCTTCCAGATGCGGTTGTCCGTCAGGAGCGTCTCATAGTCGTCGACGCACTTGGGAAAGCGCCTGGTGAAGGCCACGATGAAGTCCAGCATGGACCCCTGGCGGGATTCGTTGAAGCGGTCGATTTCCTTCTGCGAATGCCACTTGGAAGCCTGGTACTTCGGCATGACCTCGGGAAGGTCACGGTGCACGCCGCCCGGGCGGTAGTACGTGGCGTGCATGCGCGCGCCGGACACCGCCTCGTAGACGTCCATCAGCTCCTCGCGTTCCTTGAACGCCAGCAGAAAAACCGTCATCGCGCCGATGTCGATCGCGTGTGCGCCGATCCACATGAGGTGGTTCAGGATGCGTGTGATCTCATCGAACATGACACGGATGTACTGCGCACGCTCCGGCGCCTGGATCCCCAGCAGGTTCTCGATGGCCAGCACGTAGGCGTGTTCGTTGCACATCATCGACACGTAGTCGAGCCGGTCCATGTAGCCGATGGACTGGTTGAAGGGCTTGGACTCCGCGAGTTTTTCCGTGCCGCGGTGAAGCAGGCCGATGTGCGGGTCGGCCTTCTGGATGGTCTCGCCGTCAAGTTCAAGCACGAGCCGCAGCACGCCGTGCGCCGACGGGTGCTGCGGGCCGAAGTTCATCGTGTAGTTGCGAATCTCGCTCATGGCTTCTGGCTCATTGCTTGAGCGCCGGGTTGTAGCGGTTGTCGTCACGGATGACCCGGGGCACCAGCACGCGCGGCTCGATGCTCACCGGCTGGTAGACGACGCGCTTGCGCTCCTCGTCGTAGCGCACCTCGACGTTGCCGATGAGCGGGAAGTCCTTGCGGAAGGGGTGCCCGACGAAGCCATAGTCGGTGAGGATGCGGCGCAGGTCGGGATGGCCGCGGAAGAAGATCCCGAACAGGTCGAAGACCTCGCGTTCGAACCAGTTGGCCGAGGCCCACACCGCGACCACCGAGTCCACCACCGGCTCCTCGTCGCTCACGCAGGCCACCCGCAGGCGGATGCGGTGGTTGTTGGCGACCGACAGCAGGTGGTAGACCACCGCGAAGCGATGGCCGGCCACCGGGCGCGGCGGCATGGCGTGCTCCTCGGCCGGCAGCAGTGCGGACTGGGGCGCGCGGCCGCGGCTGCAGCCGGTGCCGGAGGCCGAATGGGTGGCCCACTGCTCCAGGCGGTACTGGGAGTAGTCCACCGCCGTGACGTCCGCCAGCAGGTCGAACCGCAGCGCCGGGTGGTCGCGCAGGATGCGCGCCGCGTCCAGCAGCGATGCCGCCGGGACGTCGTAGGTCAGTTCCCGGGGGAGCGAAGGAACGCGGGTTCCACGCCCCTGCAGCTGCGCGTCCACTTCACGCGCGAGGGCCTCGATGAGCTCGCTCAAAACCGTTTCCCCGAGTTACTTGGCGGCGACCGCGCCGGCACGGTTGATGACCGCCCCGCCGCGGATGATGCTGGTGGCGGTGCCGACGATCGAGCTGGTGCGCTGGATCTTCTTCTGCAGCTGCACGATGCCGTAGATCAGCGCCTCCGCGGTCGGCGGGCACCCGGGCACGTAGACGTCGACCGGCACGACCCGATCACAGCCGCGCACCACGGCGTAGGAATAATGGTAGTAGCCGCCGCCATTGGCGCACGACCCCATGGAGATCACCCAGCGCGGCTCTGCCATCTGGTCATAGACCTTGCGCAGCGGCGCGGCCATCTTGTTCACCAGCGTGCCGGCGACGATCATGACGTCGGACTGGCGCGGGCTGGGCCGGAACACCACCCCGAAGCGGTCGAGGTCGTAGCGCGAGGCGCCGGCGTGCATCATTTCCACCGCGCAACAGGCGAGGCCGAAGGTCATCGGCCACAGCGACCCGGTGCGTGCCCAGTTGACCAGGCTGTCAACCTGGGTGGTCAGGAACCCGCGTTCGGCGAAACCTTCGCCGGCGTCACGGGCGGCGTCCTGGTCTAGTCCCACTCCAGCGCTCCTTTCTTCCACTCGTAGATGAACCCGACGACGAGGATGCCGAGGAAGATGCCCATGGCGACCAGGCCGAAGAGCCCGATCTTCGAGAGCGCCACCGCCCACGGGAAGAGGAAGGCGATCTCGAGATCAAAGACGATGAACAGGATGGCGACGAGGTAGTAGCGCACGTCGAAGCGCATGCGCGCATCCTCGTAGGCCTCGAAGCCGCACTCGTACGGGGAGATTTTCTCGGCATCGTTGCGGGAGCGCGCCGACAGGCGGCCGACGATGGACCCCAGGCTCAGCATGGCTGCCGCGAGGCCGGAGGCGATGACGAGGAAGATCAGGACCGGAAGGTAATTGGCGGGCATGTTCAGTTGATGCGTCCTGCGTTGCCGGCTGCTGCAACGCTCCCGATTGTAGCAGCCCTGACTGGATCTGTGGTGCCGACGGCGAGACTCGAACTCGCACGCTGTTACGCGCTAGCCCCTCAAGCTAGTGTGTCTACCAATTCCACCACGTCGGCTTCGAACTGTTGCGCACCGTGTCCGGGACCGGTGCCTTCCTTACTGCTGCGCCGGCGCGCTGGCGGGCGCTGCCGGCGTCGCCGGCACCTGCCCGGCGGTATCGAGGATGGTCTTCGCCGGCTCGGCCTTGGCATGGGTGCCCATGTAGGCCAGCGCCAGGCTGTTGGCCATGAACACCGCGGCCAGAATGGCGGTGGCGCGCGACAGCGCCGTGCTGGCGCCACGGGCACCGAACACGGTGCCGGAGGCGCCGGCACCGAAGCCGGCGCCGGCGTCGG
>DAIDKA010000335.1 GCA_027451085.1 Gammaproteobacteria bacterium | reverse complement strand
CATCCGCGATCTGCTGAGTCGGCGCTTTCCCTCCTTCGGCTTCTACGGCGAGGAGACGGGCCGCCACGCGCTCGAGGCCGAGAGCGTGTGGCTCCTCGATCCGATCGATGGGACGAAGTCCTTCGTGCGCGAGTGCCCGTTCTTCTCCACGCAGATCGCGCTGATGCGCGCGGGACGGTTCGTGCTGGGAGTCTCCAGCGCGCCGGCCTATGGTGAACTGGCCTGGGCTGAACGCGGCGGCGGTGCCTTCCTCAACGGCGGGCCGATCAGGGTCAGCGCAGTGTCGGCGCTTTCAAATACGATCGTCTCCAGTGGCAATCTCAAGACCCTCACGCGCTCCGGCCCGGCATGGGGTCGCTTCGGCGATCTCATCGCTCGCGTCAGCCGCATCCGCGGCTACGGCGACTTCGTGCACTACCACCTGCTGGCGCGCGGCTCACTCGACGTCGTCATCGAGTCGGACGTCAACATCCTGGACATTGCAGCGCTCACGGTGATCGTGGGCGAGGCCGGCGGGCGGTTCACGGACCTGGCGGGTGGCGAGGTCGGACTTGCAACCACCACGGTGCTCGCCACCAACGGTCTGCTGCACGATGAAGTCCGGGCCGTGCTCGGTCCTGCAGCCCCCGTGTAGTCAGGTTCAGTGCACCGGGTCCAGGAAGATCAGGTGCGTCGAGCCCGGTACGAACGGCGGGCGGCGGCGGAGCGGGGCGCTGCCCGCGGGTTTTGCGGCCAGGGCCGCCGCGGCCTTCGGATCGATTTGTGCAGCGACGAGGAAGATGCGCCCCGTCTCAGGGTCGATCGCCATGGTCCGCGCGGTCACTTCGGTCTTCACCGGTGCCAGCGCCACGAAGTGGTCCGGGTCCTGCTCCTGGATGATGGACAGGGTGCCGTCACGACCGTTGGAGCTGAAAGCAAGCCTGCGCCGGGGGTCGAAGGCGGCGGCATCGGTGCCGGCGCCAATGGGCAGGCTGGCAACGGTGGCGCCGGTATCGGTGTTCACCACCACCATCAGGCCGTTGACGCAGGTGGAGAACAGGCGATGGCCGGTGTCGTCTGCGGCCAGCCCATGGGGGCTCGTGCAGTTGGGGACGGGCCAGCGCGCATCCACGGTGTTGGTCCGGGTGTCGATGCGGAGGATTTCCTTTTTCTGCGCGCCATTCACGTACAGCTTGCCGTCACCGGGCGCCACGGCGTACTCCAGCTTGCCGCCCCCCTGGACGGTGGCGATGGCCGTATCCGTCTGCGGGTCGATCACGGTGATGGTGCCGGTGTCGCCGTTGATCGTGAACACGTGGCCCGTCACGGGATCGATGGCCATGCCGTCGGCATCGTCGGCGGTCTTGATGCGCCTGCCCGGCTTCAGAGTCTTGAGGTCGAAGGCGCCAGCCTCGCCGGCCTCACCGTCGTCGCTGTAACCCCGGCCGGCGGTATGGGAGATCGCGATGCCGTGGGTGCCGCCCGGGAAGCCTTCGATGCTGCCGATGAGCCGGCCGTCGCGGCCATCAACCACGGTGACGCGGTCGCCATGGGCTACATACACGCGGTGCGAGGGTGCGTCATACACCACGTAGTCCCAGCGGTCCGGGGCGCCCAGGGGCACGCTCCTGGTGATCTGGTAGGTCGCGGCATCCGGCTGCGCGGCGTCCAGGGCCAGGCTGACGGTGCTGAGGGATAGCGCGGACAGCAGCAGGAGCGGCACCTTCATGGCTTCTCTCTATCTTGTATTGCAAAGTGCGGGTGGTGCGGATTCTAAGCCTGGCCGGGCGCGGACCGCCAAGCCGACCGGTGAAACATTTGTGAAACCGACGGCAGGAATGACTAATACAATATTGTACTAAATACCTTTCTGAGCTAGGGTGTGGCCACAATGAACAAGAGCCTCTGGTCCTGCGCCGCCACCGCGGTCCTGCTGGCAGGTTGCGCCATGCAGCCGGCATCCGGGCCCCGGCAGCACACGCTGGTGGTGGACGCCGCCGCCGCCGGCAAGACCCTGGGGGCTGCGGCCCGGATGGCCTGGCCCACGGACCACTGGTGGTCCATGTTCTCGGACCCGCAGCTGGACCGCCTGATGCAGCGTGCGCTCGCGGGCAGTCCGCTGATCGCAGCAGCCGATGCCCGCATCAGCCAGGCCCGCGCCATGCTGCAGGTGGCTCACGCCGCGCAACTGCCTGACATCGAGGGTGCGGCAGACTTCGATTACACCCGCTTCAGCCACGACTACTACCTGCCTCCGGCCATCAACGGCTACGACCTTTTCAACCCGCTCTGGAACAACAGCGTGGGCGCCACGCTGTCTTACCGGCTCGACTTCTGGGGCCGCGACCAGGCGCAGGTGGGTGCGGCGCGCGACCGGGTGCTGCTGACCCAGTACGAGTCCCAGGACGCGCGGCTGTCCATCGAGACCGCACTGCTGAACGCCTACCTGGAGCTGGCCTATACCTACGAGCTGCAGGACAACGGCCAGCGCATCCTGGCCGATGAGCGCCGGACCCTGGAGCTGTCGCGGCGGCGGCTGGCCGGCGGCCTGGGCACGGAGGTGGAAATCCAGCAGGGCAGCGCGCAGGTGGCTGACACCGAAGGCGGGCTTACGCAGCTGGTCAACCGCATCAAGCTGCTGCAGAACGAAATCGCGGCGATCTGTGGTGATGCGCCCGGCGCCGGGGATTCGATCACGCGTCCCACGCTGGTGCTGCCCGAGCAGGGCGTGGGCCTGCCCGGCCGGCTGCCCGCCGACCTGCTGGGCCGCCGGCCGGATGTGCTGGCGCGGCTCCAGGCCATCGACCTGGCAACCCAGGGCGAGAAAATCGCCCGCACCGCGTTCTACCCCGATGTGAATCTCACCGCCGCCGCGGGCTTCCTCGGCCTGGGTTTCGGTCAGCTGCTGAGCGGTGGCGCCGTGAACGCCAGCGCGGGGCCCGCAATCACGCTGCCGATCTTCGAGGGCGGGCGGCTGCGCGGACAGCTGGCAGCGCAGCAGGCTGCCTATGACCAGGCCGTCGACGCCTACAACGCCACCGTGCTGCACGCGTTGAAGGAGGTCGCCAGCCAGCTGGACCAGTACCGCTCGCTCGCCACGCTGCGCGACCGCCGGCAGCAGGCCCTGCAGTTCGCGGTGCGCGCGCATGAGCTCGCGCTGACCGCCTATCGCTCCGGCCTCACCGATTATCTCAACGTGCTGCAGACTGAAAACGAGGTGAGCCGCGCCCGCAACCAGATGGCGCGGGTGTCCTTCGAGCAGCTGACGACGCTCGCCGCGCTGGACGCCGCG
>DAIDKA010000334.1 GCA_027451085.1 Gammaproteobacteria bacterium | reverse complement strand
ACCTCGCCTTCGTCCTGCTTGCCGCGCTGTGCACCTGCCGTTGCGGCGCCACAGCCCTGCCACCACCTCCGGTACTGCCTTCAGCGGACTCCATCGCGCCGGAGCTGGCACCCGTACGCGAGCAGTTCCGCGCAGCCATGATCCGCGCCACGGCCGCGGACGAGGCAGACAGCCCGGAACTGCAGCACTACCCGCTGTATCCCTATCTTCAGGCCGAGCGCATCCGCCTGGGGCTGATGGACGCTGCCACCGCCGCCGCCGCGGACGCACACGCCGCGGATTTCATCGGCAGTTACGGCACCCAGCCCGTGGCCAACGCCCTGCGGCGCACCTGGCTGGAAAGCCTCGCGCGTCGCAACCAGTGGGACGGCTTCATCCGCGCCTGGCGCGATGCCGGCGCCACCGAGGCGCTGCGCTGCCTGTACCTGCAGGCCCGGATCAACACCGGCCACACCGGCGAGCTTGCCGCGGACCTGGACCGCCAGTGGCTGTCCACGCGTGCCGTGCCCGAATGCGATCCGGTATGGACCTGGGCGGGCGCGCAGGGCGTGCTGACACCCGACCTGGTGGAAAAGCGTGTGCGCCTGCTGCTGCAGGCCGGCAACGCCACCCTCGCCCGCCAGGTGATCGGCCGCCTGCCCCCCGAACGCGCCGGCCCATGGTTGCAGTGGGCCGCACTGCTGGAGAATCCGCAAGCCGGCATCGATGAACTGATCGCGCATCCCGACAGCCAGGTCATGCCCGAGGCACTGCTGTCAGGCTGGTGGCATCTGGCACGGGCCGATGCCACGGCCGCGGCTGACCGCTACACCCGCCTGGTGCAGACCCGCAACCTGGACTCCGCGACGGCCAGCCCCTATGCGCTCGCCGTGGCCGAGACTCTGGCCTGGCGGCGAGACCCGCGGGCCCTGGACTACTTCACGCGCGTCAGCACCCATGATCTCGACGAGACGGCGCTGGAGTGGCGCGCCCGCGCGGCCCTGTGGAACGGCGACTGGAGCCTCGTGCAGCAGTCGCTGGCGGTGCTGCCCGCCCAGGACCGGCAGAGTGCGCGCTGGCGCTACTGGAGCGCCCGCGCCGCCGAACAGCTGGGCGATACCCCGCATGCACGGCAGCTGTTCCAGTCCGTGCTGGCGGACGACGACTACTACGCCGGCATGGCGGCAGCGCGCCTGGGGATCACCCTGGCGCCGCATCCACAGCCCACGCCCGATGACCTCACACTGAGGGAGCAGCTGCAGCACCGGCCGGTGCTGGTGCGCGCACGCGAACTGCTGCTGTGTGGCCTGCGTGGAGAAGCCTTGGCGGAGTGGCAGTACGCCAGCGCCGACATGACGCCGGCGGAGCGTACGGAGGCGTTGCACCTGCTGGCCGACTGGGGCTGGTACGACCAGCTGGTCGTCTCCGCCACGGCGCTGCGCATCTTCAACGATTACAAGCTGCTGTACCCGCAGCCCTATGCCGCGGCCATCGTCGCCGCGGCGCGGATCACGCAGCTGTCACCGCAGCTGCTCTATGGCCTGATACGGCAGGAGAGCCTGTACCGCGCCGATGCGGTGTCCGGCGCCAACGCCCATGGCCTGATGCAGCTGGAGCTGTCGACGGCGCGACTGACCGCCCGCGCGCTCAGGCACGCCCGACCCGACCTGGCGGACCTGTCCGATCCCGCCATCAACACCGAGCTGGGCGCGGCACACCTGCGGATACTGCTGGACCAGATGGACGGACAGCTGCCACTGGTGCTCGCCTCCTACAACGCCGGCGTGACTGCGACACGGCGCTGGCTGCCGGCACAGGCGATGCAGCCGGACATCTGGATCGAGAACATTCCGTACAACGAGACCCGCACCTACGTGCAGCGCATCCTGTGGAACACAGTGGTGTACGGGTGGCTTCGCAGCGGCGGCCAGGCCCAGCGCACCGCCTCCTGGCTCGCGCCGATCAAGCCGCCCGCGTAACCGGCCTTGTCACAGGCCGGTTACGCAGCGTTCAAACCGGCATTCCTGCTGGTTCAATGCGCCATCGAGGCCAGCGCGGCCGCGTCCAGATGCGCGATCGAGCGCGTATCCTGGAAGTCGCGGATGCCATCGATGCCCTGCTCACGGCCGATGCCCGACTGCTTCATGCCGCCGAACGGCGCGCGCAGGTCCAGGCGGGTGGCGCCGTGGTCATTGACCCAGACGTAACCACAGACCATCTGGCCGCCGACGCGGTTGGCAGCATTGGCATCCGCCGTCCACACCGAACCGGCAAGTCCTGCCCAGCTGTCGTTCGCCGCCTTGATGGCCTCCTCTTCGGTCTTGAACGGCAGCACCGGGATCACAGGGCCGAACTGCTCCTCGGTCACCACGCGCAGTTTCGGGTCCGGGTTCACCACGATGGCCGGACGCACGAAGTTGCCGCCCGCCATGTCGCCACCCGGCAGCTCGCCGAACTCCAGCACCTTGGCGCCAGCGTCCCTGGCTTCCTTGATCAGCTGTTCGACGAATTTCTTCTGCACGGGGGAATGCAACGGGCCCATGGTGGTGGCGGGGTCCAGGCCGTAGCCCAGCTTGACCTTCTGCAGGCGCGCGGTCAGGCCGCCCACGACCTCGTCCATGCGCGACTCGTGCACGTAGAGGCGCTTGGCATTCATGCAGATCTGGCCAGTGGTGTCGTAGATGGCCGCGAACAGCCGGTCCAGGTGCGTGTCATCCAGGATCGCGTCCTTGAGGATGATGGCCGCATCGTTGCCGCCCAGTTCCAGGGTGACGCGGGTCAGGCTCTGCGAGGCCAGCTCCATCATCTTCTTGCCGCCGCCCACCGAACCGGCAAGTCCTGCCCAGCTGTCGTTCGCCGCCTTGATGGCCTCCTCTTCGG
>DAIDKA010000333.1 GCA_027451085.1 Gammaproteobacteria bacterium | reverse complement strand
ACGGATTGGCCTTGCACTGCTTGAGGCCCAGGGAGATGCGCCGCCGATCCTCGTCGACGTCGAGCACCATGACCTCGACTTCCTCGCCGGTGTGCACGACCTTGGCCGGATTGACGTTCTTGTTCGTCCAGTCCATCTCGGAAACGTGCACCAGACCCTCGACGCCGTCCTCGATCTCGACGAACGCGCCATAGTCGGCGATGTTCGTGACCTTGCCGAACACGCGGGTGTTGGCCGGATAGCGCCGCGCGATGTTCTCCCACGGATCGGCTCCGAGCTGCTTCAGCCCCAGGCTGACGCGTGAGCGCTCGCGGTCGAACTTCAGGATGCGCACGTCGATCTCGTCGCCGACCTTGACGACCTCGGACGGATGCTTGACGCGCTTCCAGGCCATGTCGGTGATGTGCAGCAGGCCGTCGATGCCGCCGAGGTCGACGAACGCACCGTAGTCGGTGAGGTTCTTGACCGTGCCGCGCACGACCGCGCCTTCCTGCAGGTTGTCCATGAGCGCGCTGCGCTCGGCGGAGAATTCCTGCTCCACCACGGCGCGGCGCGAGACCACGACGTTGTTGCGCTTCTGGTCGAGCTTGATGACCTTGAACTCGAGCGGCTTGCCTTCGAGGTACGAGGTGTCGCGCACGGGGCGCACGTCGACCAGCGACCCGGGCAGGAACGCCCGCACGTTCTCGATCTCGACGGTGAAACCACCCTTGACACGGCCGGTGATCACACCGGTCACGATCTCGGAGTTGGTGAAGGCCGTTTCCAGGCGCGTCCAGGTGCGCGCGCGCTTGGCCTTTTCGCGCGACAGGCGGGTGTTGCCGTCGCCGTCTTCCACGGAATCCAGGGCCACTTCGACCTGGTCGCCGGTCTTGACCTCGAGCTCGCCGCGTTCGTTCTTGAACTGCTCGATGGGGATCACGGCCTCGGACTTGAGGCCCACGTTGACGATGACAATGTCTTCAGTGACATCGACGACGAGACCTGTGAGGATCATCCCGGGGCGGATGCGCTGGTTGGCGAGACTTTCCTCGAAAAGCTGTGCGAAACTTTCTGACATACCTTCTACTTGCACGGCATTTCCCGTGCCGGAACAATCCAGATCCGTAAATCCTTACGTGATCCGGAGCTGATTGATGAAAGGCCCCGCGGAGTTGTCCGGCCCCGGGCGGGACGCTGGTTTTCTCTGACGCGCTGCTTCGGGCCGATCCGGCTTCAGGGCCACAGCAAAACGCTGCGGCCCAACCCCAGGACCTGCTCCACGACTGCCTCGATACCGAGACTGGTGGAATCGATCACGTGGGCATCCGGTGCGGGCACCAGGGGGGCGACGGCGCGCGTCGAATCCCGCAGGTCCCGCTCGGCGATCTCGCGCGAAAGGGCGGCAAGGCTAACACCAGACCCCTTGTCTTTCAACTGGTTATAGCGCCTGCGGGCTCTTTCCTCGGTGCTCGCGGTCAGGAACACCTTGAGTTGCGCCTCGGGAAACACCACCGTGCCCATGTCCCGACCGTCGGCCACCAGTCCGGGGGGGCGGGCGAAGGCATGCTGGCGTTCCAGCAAAGCCTGGCGCACCGCTGGCCAGGCCGCCACCCGGGAGGCCCCTGCCCCGGCCTGCTCGGTCCTGATCCTGGCCGTGACATCCCGGCCCGCCAGCCAGATCTGCTCCTGGCCATCGATCTGGCCGAACGTGACCTGCAAGTTGCGGGCAACCCCGGCAAAACCGGTCATGTCATCAGCGGCCAACCCCTTTTCGGCACCCGCCAGTGCCACCAGCCGGTACAGCGCGCCGCTGTCCAGAAGATGCCAGCCTGTGCGCAGTGCCAGCAGCCGGCTGATCGTACCCTTGCCGCTGCCGCTGGGACCATCGATGGTGAGTATTGGTACTCCGGGTGGCTTCCCGGTGGTCATGGGCACCATGGCTTCACTGCAGCTCAAGATCGAGGCCCGCGGCGCGGGCCAGTTCCACGAACCCCGGGAAGGACGTGGCCACGTTGGCTACATCCAGGATGCGGATGGGGCCGCTGGCACGCAGGCTGGCCACGGCGAACGACATGGCGATGCGGTGATCGCCGTGGCTGTCGATGGTGCCGCCGCTGAAACCAGCGCCGCCCTGGATGCGGATGCCGTCCGGCAGCAATTCGTGCTTCACGCCCAGCGCCTTGAGACCTTCAGCCATGACGGCCAGACGGTCGCTTTCCTTCACCCGCAGTTCGGAGGCGCCCCGCAGGACCGTCTCGCCTCTTGCCACGCTGGCGGCGATGAAAAACACCGGGAACTCATCGATGGACAACGGCACCAGCGCCTCGTCCACCGTGATGCCGGAGAGCTCGCTCTGACGGATCTCGATATCAGCGATGGGCTCACCGACCCCGGCATCCGGGTCCAGGTTCCGGCCGCCATGGGGATGCACCCGGATGTCCGCACCCATCTGCTTGAGCAGTTCCAGCAGGCCCGTGCGGGTGGGATTGATGCCGACGTTCTTCAGCAGCAGCCCGTCCCGGGCCGCAAGCACTCCGGCCACCATGAAAAAGGCGGCGGAGGAGAAATCGGCCGGCACCTGGATGTCCGTGGCCGTGAGCCTCTGACCGCCCTCGATGGACACCGCAGGTCCCGCGCGCAGCACCTTGACGCCGAAGGCGCCGAACATGCGCTCGGTGTGATCGCGGGTCGGCGCCGGCTCCACCACCCGCGTGCGTCCCTGCGCCCGCAGGCCGGCAAGCAGGATCGCCGACTTCACCTGCGCGCTGGCCATCGGCAGCGTGTAGTCGATGGCCTTGAGCGTCGCGCCACCATGGATCACCACCGGCGGCAGTCCCGCCTGCGTGCTGATCTGCGCGCCCATCAGG
>DAIDKA010000332.1 GCA_027451085.1 Gammaproteobacteria bacterium | reverse complement strand
CAAGTGCGGCCATTACAACACCATCACCAAGAGCTGCTCCGCGGCCGCGGCATCCAAGTAGTCCCTGCCACCAGCTCCCGGCCCTGCCCGGGGGCTGGTGGCACCTGCCTTGCAAGGTCTTTGCCCATGAGAACGCTGCTGCGTACTTTCCTGCTGGTGACGATGATGGCGTCCGCACTGTGCGGCGCCTGCGCACGGGCCGCTGGAATGGACCTGGCCACTGCGGTCAGCCGGCTGCCGACGGCGGACTTCGCGCAGAAGGCGGTGATCATCACCGCCCTGGCGCAGTCGCACCCGCAGGGGGCGCAGCAACTCCTGGCGGCGCTGCTCAACGAGCGCGTCGCCGTGCGTGACAGCGACCACAAGGTCTTCATCGTCGACGACGATCCGGCAGGTTACGCGTTGACGGATCCCCTGACCGGCAAGCGTGCCGGCACCGGGTCCAGCGATGATTTCGACACGGTCGGTATCAACAACCACCTGCGCACCGTGCTGCGCGCGGCGCTCGCGCAGTTCGATCTCACGAGTGCCGATGCGGCGGTGCGCGCGGCGGCCGTCAACGAGATGCTGCGTTCGGTCAATGACGACAGCGCCAGGCTGTTGCGCGACCGCCTCGAGGTCGAGCATTCCGTCGCCGTGAAGCGGCTGATCAGGGAAGGCCTGGCGCTGGCGGACCTTGCGCAGGAGGTGCCGCAGCAGCGGCGCCTGGCGGCGGTCGGTGCCCTGGCGGGCAGCCTCAATCCCGATGTCTACGTGCGGCTGGCGGCGCTCGCCGATCCGTCGGAGCCGGACGCCACGGTGCGGACGGCGGCGGCGCGCGCGGTGCGCCGTATCGACGCCTGGAAGCGCTTCTACGGCGGACTGGAAACGCTGTTCTTCGGCCTCAGCCTGGGCTCGGTGCTGGTGCTGAGCGCGATCGGCCTCGCCATCACCTTCGGCGTGATGGGCGTGATCAACATGGCGCATGGAGAGCTCATGATGCTCGGCGCCTACACCACCTATGTGATGCAACTGGTCCTGCCGGGGCACCCCGGCGCATCGATCGTGCTGGCGCTGCCGGCGGCGTTCCTCGTATCCGGGGCCGCCGGCGTGGTGATCGAGCGTGGCATCGTGCGGTTCCTGTACGGGCGGCCGCTTGAAACCCTGCTGGCAACGTTCGGCGTCAGCCTGATCCTGCAGCAGCTGGTGCGCGACATCTTCACCGCCAACAACCGCCCGGTCGAAAGCCCTGCCTGGATGTCGGGCCTGTGGCAGGTCAACGGGGCCTTCTCGATCACCTGGAACCGCCTGGTGATCGTGCTGTTCGCACTGTTGGTGTTTGCGGCTCTGCAGGCCGTGCTGAAGCGCACCCGGCTGGGCCTGCAGGTGCGCGCGGTGGCACAGAACCGTGCCATGGCCCGCTGCATGGGAGTGCGCAGCGAATGGGTGGATGCACTGACCTTCGGCCTGGGCAGCGGCATTGCCGGCATTGCCGGCGTGGCGCTCAGCCAGATCACCAATGTGGGTCCCAACCTGGGACAGTCCTACATCGTGGACTCGTTCATGGTGGTGGTGTTCGGCGGCGTCGGCAACCTGTGGGGCACGCTCATCGGCGGGATGTCGCTGGGTGTGGCGAACAAGCTGCTCGAACCCTATGCCGGCGCCGTGCTCGGCAAGATCCTGGTGCTGGTGGCCCTGATCCTGTTCATCCAGCGCCGGCCGCGGGGACTGTTCCCGCAGAAGGGCCGGGCCGCGGAGGCATGATGAACACGACCCTGCAGGCGACCGTGCTGGACCGCACCACGGTGACGGTGCTGCTGCTGACCGCGGGTGTGGCGGCGCTGGTGTTGCTGTTGAACGCCGCCGTGCCGGATTCGTCCGCGCTGCACATCTCCACCTACACCGTAGGGCTGCTGGGCAAGTACATGTGCTATGCCATGCTTGCGCTGGCAGTGGACCTGGTGTGGGGCTACTGCGGCATCCTCAGCCTGGGCCATGCCGCGTTCTTCGCCCTGGGTGGCTACGCCATGGGTATGTACCTGATGCGTGCGATCGGCGCCCGCGGGGTCTACGGCAATCCGCTGCTGCCCGACTTCATGGTGTTCCTCAACTGGAAGACGCTGCCGTGGTACTGGCACGGCTTCGACATGTTCTGGTTCGCAGCCAGCATGGTCGTGATCGCCCCCGGCCTGCTGGCGCTGGTGTTCGGTTGGCTGGCGTTCCGCTCCCGGGTCACTGGTGTCTACCTGTCCATCATCACGCAGGCGTTGACCTATGCCCTGATGCTGGCGTTCTTCCGCAACGACATGGGTTTCGGCGGCAACAACGGCTTCACCGATTTCAAGGATGTCCTCGGGTTCTCCCTGGCGAAGGATTCCACGCGGCTGGCGCTGTTCGCAGTCACGGCGCTGGCGCTGGCCGGCGCCTATTTGACGTGCCGCTTCATCGTCACCTCGCGGGCGGGGCGCGCGATGCAGGCGGTGCGCGACGCCGAGGGCCGCACCCGCTTCATCGGCTACCGCGTCGAATCGTACAAGCTGTGGGTGTTCGTGTTTTCCGCCATGCTGGCCGGTGTTGCGGGCAGCCTTTATGTGCCGCAGATCGGCATCATCAACCCCAGCGAGTTCCAGCCGGTCAACTCCATCGAGGTGGTGATCTGGGTTGCGGTCGGGGGTCGCGGCACGCTCTACGGCGCCATTGCCGGCGCCATCCTGGTCAACTATGCCAAGACCTGGTTCACCGGGGCATTGCCGGAAATGTGGCTTTATGCGCTGGGCCTGCTGTTCGTGCTGGTGACCCTGCTGCTGCCGCGTGGCATCGTGGGCCTGGGGCCACAATTGCGGCGGCAGCCCGGCGCCGTAACCCACGCGCCATGAGCGGCCCGGCGCACAAGGATGCGGGCACCGTGCCACGGCGTGGCGGTCTGCGGCGCACGCTGCAGGGCCTGTCCGGCCGTTCGCGCAGCGCCAATCCGCCGCGCGTGGTCGCACCGGCGGATCCGCTAGCGGCGGGCGCCGATGCCTCGCACGGCGTCATTCTCTATCTCGAGGACATCTGCGTCAGCTTTGACGGCTTCCGCGCCCTCAATGACCTGACGCTGTACGTCCTGGCCGGGGAACTGCGTTGCATCATCGGACCCAACGGCGCCGGCAAGACCACCATGATGGATGTCATCACGGGCAGGACGCGTCCCGACGGCGGCTCCGCCTGGTTCGGCCAGTCCATCGACCTGCTGGCGCACACCGAGCCGGAGATCGCCCAGGCCGGTATCGGTCGCAAATTCCAGAAGCCGACGGTGTTCGAGCAGCATACGGTGTTCGAGAACCTGGAACTGGCGATGGCGGGCAACAAGGCCGTGTGGCCCACGCTGTTCGCGCGGCTGACGGGCACGCAGCGGGATCACATCGAAGAGGTGCTGGGCATCATCGGACTGTCGGCGCAACATCAGGTGCGGGCCGGTTCGCTGTCGCACGGCCAGAAGCAGTGGCTGGAGATCGGCATGCTGCTCATGCAGGATCCGCAGGTTCTGCTGGTGGACGAGCCGGTGGCCGGCATGACGCCACAGGAGACGGAACGCACGGCTGAACTGCTCACATCGCTCGCCGGGCGCCATTCGGTGGTGGTGGTCGAGCACGACATGGACTTCGTGCGCTCCATCGCCTCCACGGTCACGGTGCTGCACGAGGGCCGGGTGCTGGCGGAAGGCAGCATCGACCAGGTGCAGGCCAACCCGCAGGTCGTCGAGGTCTATCTTGGAGAGTAATCCGGTCTTGGGGAGTAATCCGGTGCCTGGCGGCGATGCGATTCTGAGGATCGGGCAGCTGAACCAGTTCTACGGCGGCAGCCACATCCTCTGGGACCTGGGACTGTCGGTGCCGCGCGGTTCCTGCACCTGCCTGATGGGCCGCAACGGCATGGGCAAGACCACGCTGCTCAAGTGCGTCATGGGACTGCTGCCGGTGGCCACCGGCAGCATGGAATTCGCCGGCCAGGATCTGCACTCCCGTCCCGTGCATGTCCGCGCACGGCTCGGTATCGGCTACGTGCCGCAGGGGCGCGAGATCTTCTCGCAGCTGACGGTCGAGGAGAATCTTCGCATCGGCCTTGCCGCGCGCAGCGACGGCGCCCGTGACATCCCGTCGCGTATCTACCAGCTGTTCCCGGTGCTGAAGAAGATGCTGAACCGGCGCGGCGGGGACCTTTCCGGCGGGCAGCAGCAGCAGCTGGCGATCGGCCGTGCGCTGGTGATCGAGCCGACGCTGCTGATCCTCGATGAACCGACGGAAGGCATCCAGCCCAACATCGTGCACGAGATCGGTGATGTCATCGTCGGCCTGCGAGAGGCCGGACTGACGGTGCTGCTGGTGGAGCAGAAGCTGCCGTTCGCACGCCGCGTGGCCAGCAATTTCCACATGCTGGACAAGGGCAGGCTGGTGGTGTCGGGCAGCATCGGGCAGCTTACCGATGAACTCGTGCAGCGGCACCTGACGGTGTGACGCGGGCAGTGGCAGCCACCTACGCTGCTCTTGCCGCCGCCA
>DAIDKA010000331.1 GCA_027451085.1 Gammaproteobacteria bacterium | reverse complement strand
CTGCACCTGCGGCAGCCCGGTCACGTCCACCGCAATCATGTCCATCGACACGCGGCCGACGATGGGTGCGCGCTGCCCCGCAAAAAGCACGGGCGAACCACTGGCCAGGCTGCGCGGCAGGCCATCGCCATAGCCGCCCGCGACGATCGCAATACGCGAATCACGCGGCGCCTGCCAGGCGCCCGCATACCCCACGCACTCACCGCGAGGCACGCTGCGCAGGCCGATGACGGCCGTCTCCAGTGTCATGGCAGGCGTAAGACCCAAAGACGCCCCGGTCACCCCCGGCAGCGGGGAAACACCATAGAGCGCAAGACCCGGCCGCACCCAGTCCCCGCAGGCATCCGGCCAGCCGAACACCCCGGCGGAGTTACCGATGCTGCTTTTGAGCTTCAGGGCCGCCGTGACGTCACGGAAACGCCGCAGCTGCCCCGGCGTGGAATCACTGCCGGTCTCATCGGCCCGGGCCAGATGCGTCATCACGCGCACCTCGCGCGGCGGAACCCTGAGGGCCTGGAGCCGGGCCAGCGCAGCCAGGTACTGCTCAGGCCGGAACCCCAGGCGGTTCATGCCGGTGTCCATCTTCAGCCACACGGTGAAGCGCCACGAGCCGGTGAACTCCGTCAGCAGCGCAATCTGCATGGGGTCGTGCACGACAATCTCGAAACGGTGCACCGCCGCCTCGATGAGCTGCTCGGCGCTGAACACCCCTTCGAGCAGGATGACCGGCTGCGTAAGACCGGCCCCCCGCAGCATCAGGCCCTCCTCCAGTCGCGCAACGCCGAAGGCATCCGCGCCGGCAAGGCCCACCGCGGCCATCACCAGGCCATGGCCGTAGGCATTGGCCTTGACCACCGCCACCACCTTGGAGCCTGGCGCGCGGGCGCGCACGGCGGCGAGATTCGAACGCAGCGCGCCCGTATCGATCACCGCACGGATCGGCGTCACCGCAGGATGCCCTCCGCATACGAGTCCGGTGCGTAGTTGGCAAAGCGGGTGTACTGGCCCTGGAAGGTCAGTGTGAAGGTGCCGATTTCACCGTTACGGTGCTTGACCAGGTCGACCTCCGCGATGCCCTTGCGGGTGGTCTCGCGGTTGTAGACCTCCTCGCGGTAGATCAGCAGGATCATGTCGGCGTCCTGCTCAATCGCGCCCGAATTGTGAGTGACTATCCCGTCGGCCAGCCAGTTCGCAGGCCCCGGAACGGTAAGGTCAAAGACCTCCTCCTCACCCTCGGGCACGATGGCCACGACGCGGTCCCAGAAGACGTCCGATTCAGCCCATCGGGCAAGCTCCGGAACATTCAGCAGCTGCGCATATCCGGCCATCGTGTTGCGGCTGGGGGCAAACCGGAAGTGGCTCGACCCACCGTAGGACGTGCCGCGCAGGCGTGCCATCCCTCGCGTAGTGATGCCTTGCGCTCGCATGTGCCGACGTACTTCCGCGAATGCCGCCATGGGCAGCGTATCCACATTGGGATTGGTCTGCCGGCTGGCCAGCAATTGCGCCAGCAGTTGCGCCGGTCGCTCGCGTGGCCCTGCGCCACCCACAGTGCAAACAAAGCGTGACTGCGCTTCGCCGCCACTGACGTCCACCGTGTGCACCGGCCGGGTCTGTGCCGTGTGGACGACGCGGAGCCGCGCAACAATCCCCAGCCGCAGCAGCAGCGCCGCAACGTCCTGCGCCAGCCCCTCGCTGCAGGTGGAAAAATACACGCGCGGATTGTTCCTGCCGCCGGGCTTGTCAACGAAGATGCACCCGTCCGTTGCCCATAGATGGCGCAGCAGCAACGCCACCTGCTCGTTCGACAGCTGGAACACTTCGGCGGGCAGGCGCTTCTCGTGGGAGCGTTGTCCGAAGATGCCCAGGTCCTTCAACCACTTGCCCACGCCTGCCGGGTGCCAGCGATTGCCATTGCCTGAAATCACCAGCTGGCTCCACAGCCCCCGGCCTGCATGACGGGTGACACGGCAGGCGAAGGCCTCAGCCGCCTGCCGCACAACCATGAGATTCCACTCGGAAGCCGAGGTATAGCGCAGCGGTTGGTGTGTCAGGTAACTGCCATCGCCCACCAGGTGACCCAGTAACACCAGCCAGTGGTCGGGCCAGGACTTACAGGATCTGGGCTCCGGGACATACCGGGTAAGCGCCAGCCGGTCACCTTCGCGTAGGCGCTCCACCGTCGTCCAGCCTTCACCCGCCAGCAGCCGGTGTTCGGCAGTGGCGCGGATGGACCTGCCGCTGGCAAGCCTGACATTGAAAACCGGCTTGCGGCCCACGCTCCAGACCTTGTCCGCTTGGGACGGGATCAGGCGCTGCTGGGCATCCAGCGCCCAGACCGCGGGTGTCTGGCCCACGAGGTCGCGGATCGGTGCACGACGGCCGTCCGTCAGACAGACCAGAGTTTCACCCGTGACGCACTCACGCAAATCTGACATCACCGGCTTCTTGCTCTCGCGCTGTTCGACGGAGCGGTTCAGCTGCGACAACGCGATCACCGGCACAGACAGTTCCTTGGCCAGAACCTTCAAGCCGCGGGAGATCTCACCGATCTCCGTGGCGCGGTTTTCCTTGTTGCCCGGCACCTGCATCAGCTGGATGTAGTCCACCACCACCAACCCCAGGCCGTGCTCGCGCTTGATGCGTCGGGCGCGGGCGCGCAGGTCCGTCGGCGTCAGCGCCGGCGTGTCATCGATCAGGATGGTGGCGTCCTGCAGCTGGGTGGTGGCGCTGGTGATGCGCGACCAGTCCTCGTCAGCCAGGCGCCCGGTGCGCAGGTTCTGCAGCGGCACCCCGCCAAGGGAGGACAGCATGCGCGTGACCAGCTGGTCCTTGGGCATTTCCATGCTGAAAATCGCCACCGGTGCGCGGATGCTCGGATTGACCGCGGCGTACTCGGCCATGTTCACGGCGAACGTGGTCTTGCCCATGCCCGGCCGGCCCGCGACGATGATCAGGTCGCCGGGGCGCAGGCCGCCCGTGAGGCGGTCGTAATCGGTAAAGCCGGTGGAAAGTCCCTGGAGCTTGTCGGGGTTGCGCTGCCACTCGTCGATCTGGTCGATGACCGACTGCAGCAGCTTGCCGCTCACCGGTTGCGGACCCGACCCGCGGGCACCGGCCTCGGCGATGGCGAACACGGCCTGCTCGGCGTTGTCGACCAGCTGTCGGGCGGTTTCGCCCTCGTTGCTGAAGGCGGACGTGGCGATGTCCCCGCCAGCCTTGATCAGCTTGCGCAGCAGCGAGCGCTCGTGGACGATCTCGGCGTAGTGGCGGACGTTGGCAGCGCTGGGGGTGTCCCGGGCGAGCGTGCCAAGGTAGGCAAGCCCGCCGGCATCGAGCAGCAGACCGGTGCGTTCCAGCTGCTCGGAAACGGTAACGACGTCGCAGGGCCGGCTGCGCTGGGCGAGCTGGCCTATGGCGTCGAAAATGAGCCTGTGGTCCGGACGGTAGAAATCCCCGGCCTCGACGACGTCAGCGACGTTGTCATAGGCCTAGGATTCCAGCAGCAGGCCACCCAGTACTGCCTGTTCCGCCTCCACCGAGTGCGGCGGAACACGGACGTCCAGCAGTGCTGGGCCTTCGTCGCGGCGCGATTTGCCGGGGATGGCCACTGGCCGCGACTTGGCGGCTTACTCTTCGCCGACGATGGTCACCGGCAGTGCGAAATCGACGTCCGCATGCAGGTGCAGTTCGACGGTGAATTCTCCCACCGTGCGCAGCGGACCGTTCGGCATGCGCACTTCGCTGCGGGACAGCGGGTGGCCGGCGCGGGTGGCCGCCTCGGCGATGTCGTTGGTGCCGATGGAGCCGAACAGCTTGCCCTCGGAACCAGCCTTGGCCGTGATGCTGAGCTTGAAGTCCTTGAACGCCTCTGCGCGCTTGCCGGCACCGGCCAGCGCATCGGCGGCGGCTTTTTCCAGCTCCGCACGACGGGCCTCGAACTTCTTGATGTTGTCGGGCGTGGCCACGGTGGCCTTGCCGTGCGGCAGCAGGTAGTTGCGGCCGTAACCGGACTTCACCTTGACCCGGTCACCGATGGTGCCCAGGTTGGCAACCTTCTCCAGAAGAATGACATCCATGGTGCGTTACTCAGTGCTGATCGGTGTACGGCAGCAGCGCCAGGAAGCGCGCGCGCTTGATCGCCGTCGCCAGCTGGCGCTGGTAGAACGACTTCGTGCCGGTGATGCGGCTGGGGACGATCTTGCCGGTTTCGGTGATGTAGCCCTTCAGTGTCGCGAGGTCCTTGTAGTCGATGGACTTCACGTCATCCGCGGTGAAACGGCAGAACTTCTTGCGACGGGAGAAACGGCTGTTGCCGCCGCCACCGCCATTGTTGCCACCAAAGCTCATTATGCTTCCTCCCCTGCAGCCGGCGCATCGTCATCAGAGCCTGCATCGTCGCGGCCGCGGCCGCGGCGTTCGCCGCCTTCCTCTTCCTCGGGGCGCGACATGGGCGACGGCTCGGTCACGGCCTCGTCCATGGACACCACCAGGTGG
>DAIDKA010000330.1 GCA_027451085.1 Gammaproteobacteria bacterium | reverse complement strand
CGGCGTGTCGGGGAATCGCCTTTGAGCCTGTGCGCATCCATCCGGTCACCGCCGCGCACGCATCGGACACGGTCTTTACGATAGAGAACGACGTCGGTGCCCCCGTCGGCATCAAGCACGGGCGGCGCACCGGGAAGCGATTCAATCTGCCGACCCGCCTCCTGGCAACTCGCACAATAGCAAGCGGCGTGCACGATCGGCGCGCCCGTCACTTCCAAAACGACCGCGCCGCATCGGCATGATGCAGCCGAGAGTGGCTTCTGCTTTACGTCCATCGCGGCTCCGTGTCGCTCGATGCGGTGGGATGTTACCAAGCCGCTTTCCGTCTGGCGCCGGTGCTGGCGCAGTTCGGGTTGGCGCACCCGCAGTGGCAGGTCGAAGTTGAGCCGACGGACCAGGAGTCGGCGACGGACACGATTGCCCGTGGCAGGGCTGATCTTGGCTTCGTCATGGTGACGGATGGGTCCGCGGCGCCTGGCTCGGCGTTGATCTGGCGCGAGCGCCTTGGGTTGTATGCCGGGCGCCATCACCCACTGGCAGGGCGGCGGCGGAACTGTCGGCGCATCCATTCATCTATCTTCCGCAGCGGTATCCGCTGCGGTGTGTCATCGAGGCCGCCCTGGCGAAGTCAGGGATTGCCGGGAATCCCATAGCACTGCAGACCGACAACGCGGTCCTGGCGCGACGGACGCTGATGCAGGGGCACGCCATCGGCTGCCTGTTCGCGCATACGGTCACGGCCGACATCGAGGCAGGCGAGCTGATCGAACTGCCGCTCACCACGAATGCGCTGGTCATCGAAGTGCGGCTGGTGGCCTCCACGGGCGCGTTCGCCCGGCACGCCGCACGGGATCTGATCAACCTGGCCACCGCGTCGTGCCGGCATCACGAGCGCGGCTCCCGCCGATACGTGGATGGCCGCATCGCCACGGCGGACGATTATCAGGAGGCTGATTTTCCGGGGATGTAATGCCCGGCACGGCCGTCTATGCTGGGCGGATTGCGACCCTGGCCCGGCCTGCAGGGCCTTATCTCTCCTGGAGCCTGGAACTATGACTGACCCCGGCTCTGTCCCGATGATCCACTGGTTCGAAGGCGGCAGCGCCTTCGAGGCACGGTGGCACTCCCATGGCGGCACGCCGCCTGCCACGCGTATCGTTGTCGCCGACGGGAAGATGACGGCAGACGAGGCCTATGGCCTCGCGTGCCAGGGAACCGCGCTTCTCTGGCGCGGTGACTTCCAGCAGGCGCGCCAGATGCTGGCTGCGCTGGGAAAGCGGGCGGATCGTTCGCAGAACAGATCAAGAGCTTCCGCCACGGCTTCGATCGCTGGCACCGCCGAAGCATTCCACCTCCACCGCCAGGCCAGGTCGCAGCGTGCCCGCACGCTCAACGCGCTGTTGATCCCGCTCGATGACGGCTACACGATCCCGTTGCGACGGGCACCAGACATCCGGCAGGCCTGTGTCGAGGCCTATGGCCCCCGGCAGAGCGCGTCAGTCACATCGTTGCGCGCGCTGCTCGGTGTGATCGGTGCGCACGAATGGCGCACGAAAGGCATCGAGGTTCCGGAGGCAGGAGGCCGGATTCATCCGCATTACGGTGTGTTCGCGCCGATCCGCCATGAGTACGTGGACCTCGTCAGCACGACGATCCTGCCGGCTGCGTGCGCGTCATCCAGCGTCGCCTTCGATATCGGCACGGGCACCGGCGTGCTCGCCGCGGTACTCGCACGGCGCGGCATCGAACGCGTGGTCGCCACCGATCTCGAACCGCGCGCGCTCGTGTGTGCGCGTGACAACGTGCGGCAGCTTGGGCTTTCTCAAAGCATCAGTGTCGTGCAGGCCGACCTTTTCCCGGCGGGGCGCGCGGCGCTCGTGATCTGCAACCCGCCATGGATCCCGGCGCGGCCGAGTTCGCCCATGGAAGCGGGGATCTACGATCCTGAAAGCCGGATGCTGCGCGGATTCCTGCACGCGCTGCCGGCACACCTGGAGCCGGGCGGTGAGGGCTGGCTGATCCTTTCGGACCTGGCGGAGCATCTGGGTCTGCGGACCCGCGCGCAGCTGCTCGAAGAGTTCGAGACTGCGGGATTGCACGTCGCAGGCCGGCACGACGTGCTGCCGCGACACCCGCGGGTTGCTGACAAAACCGACCCGCTGCATGTCGCACGCGCCGCTGAAATCACCTCCCTGTGGCGGCTCACGGCACGCTAGAACTTCTCCTCCGGCCGCAAGTACCGCCACTTGCCCACGGGTAGCGCCCCCAGGGGAACGTTGCCGCTGCGGACGCGCTTCAATCCAGTCACGAACAGGCCCACGAGTTCGCACATGCGGCGGATCTGGCGCTTGCGGCCCTGACGCAGCACGAATCGCAGCTGGTGTTCATTCTGCCAGGACACCTGTGCAGGCCTCAGTTTCACGCCATCGAGCGTCAGCCCGTGCTGCAGGCGCTTCAAGCCATCGGGAGCAATGTTGCCTTCCACCCGCACCAGGTATTCCTTCTCGACCGAGGAGTCCTCGCCGATCAGCTGCTTTGCGATACGTCCGTCCTGGGTGAGCACCAGCAACCCGGTGGAGTCAATGTCCAGCCGTCCGGCAGGGGCGAGCCCCCGCAGGTGTCCACGCTGGAACTGCATGGGTGAGGGGTCCGCCGCCCAGCGGTTCTCCGGACGGATGAGCACGATGGCCGGTTCGTAGCCGTCTTCGGCCTGACCGGAAACATAGCCCACAGGCTTGTGCAGCAGGATGGTGACCTGTCCGCTCTGGTGTTCGCGTGCGGCTGGGTCGATCTCGATGCGTGCATCGGGTGGCACCCGTACACCGAGTGTGTCAACGACTTGACCATCCACTTTTACCCAACCGCTGCTGATCCAGTGGTCCGCCTCGCGCCGGGAACACAGGCCCAGCTCGCCCATGCGCTTGGACAGGCGCGGGTGTTCCGGGACTTCAGGAGATGAGGGAAAGCGTGTCATGCGGAAGGTCCTCGCGCTGCGCGGCGTTTGACAAGCGGTCGGTACCGGGGACCGTTGCCGCTGACTGCTGCTGGCCCGATGGATATTCCAGGCCG
>DAIDKA010000329.1 GCA_027451085.1 Gammaproteobacteria bacterium | reverse complement strand
CCACCTGTCCCAGGCTGTATCAGGCGGAGCGTCGGCCCTGGACGAGGCCATCCTTGGCGCCCTGCGCGAGCACGCAGTCGACGTGGTGCTGCTCCTGGGCTACATGAAGCGGCTGGGCACCAGGACCCTGGGATGGTTCCGGGGCCGGGTCCTGAACACCCACCCGGCCCTGCTGCCCGGATTCGGCGGCCGGGGCATGCACGGCATGAACGTGCACAAGGCGGTGGTGGCAGCCCGTGAAACCGTCTCCGGCGCCTCGATACATCTGGTGGACGAGGAATATGACACCGGGAGGGTGATCGCCCAAGTCAGCGTACCGGTGGAGCCGGCTGACACGCCGGAGCTGCTGGGCGCCCGGGTGCAAGCGGCCGAACGGGCCATGCTGGTGGAAGTACTGACGGACATCGCGGCCGGTCGCCGCAGGCTGGGATGACCTCGTTCCAGTCACACTCTGACTGACGGCACCCCCGGACGTCCTGCCGTCCGGGGGGCCGAGGACACATGGCTGATGCGCATGCGGCCACTCCGCCCCGCAGGGCGGGAGTCCTACTTCTTGGCAGCCTTTTTTGCCGCCGGCTTGTTCTTCGCAGGATCCTTGGGGCGTGTCTTGCCAAAGGAACCCTGGTAAATCTTGCCACGACGGGACCGTGGATCTCCCTTGCCCATGCTCGAACTCTCCAGTAACTGTGCCAGAAACGGCAGGAATAGCGCTGCGTATTGTCTTCGCAGGCGTGCAGTTTAGGGCATCCCCGCGGATTACAATACCCCCATGACAGAGCACATCCCCACGGAGCTGAAGCTACGCACCACGTCCCGGCTGCTGGCCGTGACCTTCGACGACGGCACCCTTTTCGAGCTGCCCTTCGAGTACCTGCGGACACACTCCCCCTCGGCGGAGGTCAAGGGCCATGGCCCGGGCCAGGAGGTCCTGGTCATCGGCAAGGAAAGCGTCGGCATCCTGAGAGTCGAACCGGTGGGCCAGTACGCCGTACGGCTGGTGTTCGACGATGGGCATGACACCGGGCTTTACACCTGGCATTACCTGTACGAGTTGGGGCGCGACCAGCAGGTCAACCTTGAGAAATACCAGGATCGGGTACGCCGGGCGACGGGGAAGCCACTTCGTGGCTGATTCCCAACAGACAGAAAAAAAGGCCGAGCGGTTTAACGCTCGGCCCCTAATTTATCAAGACCCCCGTTTGTTGACTTGTCCCGGTTCTAGGCCCGGGAAGCGGGGCAAATCATGCATCGGGGCGACTGCAGATTGCAACACTCCCACTGCAATTTTTTTACAACACTTGACTTGACAAGTGTCCAGCAATGACAAGACAACACCATGACTGACCAAAACCCCGTGGATTTCGGCTTCGAGAGCGTGCCCCGCAGCGAAAAGCAGCGGCGCGTGCGTGGCGTGTTCGATTCAGTGGCCGACCGCTACGACCTGATGAACGATCTTATGTCCGGCGGGATACACCGGCTGTGGAAGCGCTTCGCGCTCTCTGTGGCAAACCTGCGGCCCGGACAGTCGGTGCTCGATGTAGCCGGCGGCACCGGCGACCTCGCCGCGGGCCTGGCGCGGCAGGTGGGCGACACCGGCCTGGTGGTGCTGACCGACATCAACGCCGCAATGCTGGCGCATGGCCGCGACCGGCTGATCGATGCGGGCCTGGTGAGCAACGTGCGCTGTGCACAGGCGAACGCGGAAAAGCTGCCGTTTGCGGACGAGTCCTTCCACTGCGTGACCATAGGCTTCGGACTGCGCAACGTCACGGACAAGCCGGCGGCTTTGCGCTCCATGCATCGTGTGCTCAAACCCGGCGGGCAGCTGCTGGTGCTGGAGTTCTCACGCCCGAACGCAGCCCTGAAGCCGGTGTACGACGCCTATTCCTTCAAGCTGCTGCCAAAGATCGGGAAGGTCGTGGCCGGTGACGAGGGCAGCTACCGGTACCTGGCCGAGTCCATCCGCATGCACCCGGACCAGCAGACGCTGCTGGGGATGATGCAGGATGCCGGTTTCGAGGACGCCCGCTATCACAACCTCACCGGCGGCATCGTCGCCGTCCACCGCGGCTTCAAGTACTGATCGACGGGCTCAAATGGCTGCCATGCGCCCTCGGCCCAGACGCGAAGCCGCGATGGGGCCTGCGTGCGCAATGTCAACCATTTGACCCCTACGCTATTGATCCAAAGCGAAGAAGCCCTGGGTGACAAGCGACTGTCGGCCAGGGATTTACGGATACAGCAGGAACGGCTGGCGCTCAGCCTTCCACGCGGCCTCGTCGGGGCTGACGGCAGCATCTAGATCCGCGGCAACCGCCTGGCGGTCATCTACCCACTGCCGGATGTGCTCCGAGCCATTTATGAGATCAAAGGCCAGGCGGCCGGTCTCGTATTCGTAGGGGAAATCGCGCCACAGGTCATAGTCCGGCCGCAGCTGGCGCAGCGCCTTGAATGCCAGCAGCTGCAGCCGCCAGGGCTTGAACCGCTCATGGTCATAGGCACCGTCCTCGACATGGATCTGCACCCCTGCACACAACCTGCCCGCATGTTTGTGGAACGTCGGCTCGAACCAGCACGGGCGCAAGCGGCAACCCTTGAGCCACTGCGGCGCAAGGTCCTGCATCACCTTCAGCAGCTCGGCGACCGGCAGGTCGGGCGCGCCGAACAGCTCCAGCGGCCGAGTGGTGCCGCGGCCCTCGGACAGGGTCGTGCCCTCCAGCATCACCGTACCGGCGTAGCAGCGCGCCATCCACAGGTTCGGCGCATTGGGGCTGGGATTGACCCAGGTACGCTCCCCCAGCGGCCAGCCGAATCCCGGTCCCTGCGCCGGCAGCCAGTCTTCCATCGGCACCACTTCGTAATCGACGTCGAGTCTCAGGGTCCGGACGAACCACCCGGCCAGTTCACCCAGGGTGAGGCCGTGGCGCATGGGCAGGGCACCGGCGCCGACGAAACTCTCCCAGCCCGGCCGCAGCAGCGAGCCCTCCACCGGCCGGCCGGCCGGGTTGGGCCGGTCCTGCACCCACACGGACTTGCCATGGCGGGCCGCTTCCTCCAGCACATAGCGCAGGGTGGTGATGAACGTGTAGATGCGGCAGCCGACGTCCTGCAGGTCCACCAGCAGCACATCGAAACTGTCCATCATCTGCGCGGTAGGCCGGCGCACCTTGCCGTAAAGACTGAACACCGGGATCCCAAGCCTGGGGTCCTTGAAGTCGGGCGACTCCATCATGTTGTCCTGCTTGTCGCCCCGCAGACCGTGCTGCGGCCCGAAGGCGGCCGCCAGGTTCAGACCGTCGAGCGACGCCAGGGCATCCAGCGAATGGGTCAGGCGCAGCGTCACCGAGGCCGGATGGGCCAGCAGGGCAATGCGTCTGCCGATCAGCGGTTTGCGCAGGGCCGGTTCCGTCAGCAGGCGATCGATGCCGAATCTCATATGTATTGCACTAACACTCAAATACGAAGCTTGGGGCCAGGTGAAAGTCCGGCTTGTCACCGGTATGACGCAACGCCCACCACGACAGCTGATTGTCACTGTCCTCGATGACAGCCGTCAGTCCGATCCGCCACGGCAAGGCATCCTGCACGGGCAGCACGATCCGCGCCGTGAGCGCCAGCACACCCGTACCGGCCTGGACCGCGATCTGCGGCTCCGGCACCGATGCCAGCGGCACCATGCCGGCCCGGTAGCCCTCGAAACTGTAGGCCGCCCACTGCGTGGAGGGCGCAAAGTTGAACTCGAAGTAGCCGTCCCGGCCCGCACGCTGCACGAACGCTTCCAGGCAGGTGTGGCGCCAGAGCTCATCGGCACGATCGGGCGGTGCCGGCGCTGGTGTGCACAGCCGGCCCAAGTCGCCTTCCAGCCGGTAAGACAGCAGCAGCACGCCGGGCTCCGGCAGACGCCGGCACGATGCGGACACGCGTCGCACGGCGCCACTGCTCGCTGCGGGATGCGGGATCAGTTCCACATTGGTAATGTACACCCATACTCCCCACGGTCCTCCTGCTTCCATGCTCACCGTCACCCTCGAACACCTGCTCAACCGAGGCCTGCCGCGTTCACCGCGCGCCCAGCAACTGGTGGGACAGCTGGCGGGCAAGCGCTGCGCGCTGGACATCACCGGCATCGGCCGGTTCGTGCTGGCCAGTGATGGCATGGCGCTGCGCCTCATCCGCAGTGCAGGTGAAGGCGCGCAGGCCCGGATCGCCGGTGGTCCGTTCAGTCTCATGAGCCTGGCGGGAAGCGGCGGTGAGGCCGCCATCCAGCGCGGCACCGTCACCCTCGCAGGGGACACCGAGGTCGCGCAGCAGTACCGCGAGCTGCTGGAACGCCTGCGGCCGGACCTCGAGGAGGAGCTGGCCAGGCACATCGGCGACGGCGCCGCCCACCAGCTGGGTCGGCTCGCACGTGCCGTGCGCGACTTCGGCCACCGCGCCACCGACACTGCAGCGCGCAACGCCGCCGAGTATTTCGCCCATGAACGCCGCGACCTCGTGTCGCGGCCGGAGGGCCGCCAGTTCCTGTCCGGCGTCGACACCCTGCGCGAGGACGTCGACCGCCTCGAAGCCCGGCTTGCAATCATCAAGCGGCGGCTGGGGTAGATCATGCCGGAGGCCACCCCTTGAAGCTGCGCGTGCTTGCGCGACTGGTGCGCATCCAGCGGGTGCTGCTGCGGCACCGCCTCGACGACATGGTGCGGGCCACGCACCTGTATCGCCCGCTGCGGCTGCTGCTGCTGGCGTCCCCGGACATCTGGGCAGAACGCATCCGCGCGGCCTCCCAGACGCGGGGCGAGCGCCTGCGCCTGGCGCTTACGGAACTCGGGCCCATCTTCGTGAAGTTCGGCCAGGCGGTCTCGACCCGGCGCGACCTGCTGCCCCCGGACCTCGCCAACGAGCTGGCGAAACTGCAGGACCGGGTGCCCCCCTTCCCCGGCCGCGAGGCCATGGCTGCGCTCACACTCGCCTACGGCAAACCGCTCGGCGAGATGTTCTCCTCCTTTGAAGAGACGCCGCTGGCAGCCGCCTCCATCGCCCAGGTACACGCCGCGCGCCTGCCCGATGGCGCCGACGTCATCGTCAAGGTGCTGCGGCCCGGCGTGCGCGAACGCATCGAGTCCGACATCGAGGTGTTCTACGCCCTGGCCCGGCTGGCGCAGCGCTACTGGCCCGAGGCCCGGCGCGTACGCCCGGTGGAGGTGGTGTCGGAATACGAAAAGACGGTGCTCGATGAACTCGACCTGATGCGCGAGGCCGCCAACGCCACGCTGCTGAAGCGCAACTTCGCAGGCCAGAGCCTGCTGCATGTGCCGCAGGTCCACTGGGACTGGTGCCGCGTGAACGTGCTGGTCACCGAGCGCATCCACGGCGTCGTCATCAGCGACATGGCGCGCCTGCGCGCCATGGGCACCGATTTCCGCAAGCTGGCCGAGAACGGCGTGCGCATCTTTTTCACGCAGGTCTTCCGCCACAACTTCTTCCACGCCGACATGCACCCCGGCAACATCTTCGTGCTGGCGGACGATCCGTCCAACCCGCTGTACGCCGCCATCGACTTCGGCATCATGGGCACGCTCGATCTGCGCGACCAGTACTACCTGGCGAGCAACTTCCTCGCCGTGCTGGACCGTGACTACCGCCGCGTGGCCACGCTGCACGTGGAATCGGGCTGGGTGCCGCAGGATACGCGGGTGGATGAGATGGAAGCCGCCGTGCGCACCGTGTGCGAGCCCATCTTCGGCAAGCCCATCAGCCAGATCTCCTACGGCCAGCTGCTGCTGCGGCTGTTCGAGATCGCCCGCCGCTTCGACATGCAGATCCAGCCGCAGCTGATCCTGCTGCAGAAAACCCTGCTCAACGTGGAAGGACTGGGCCGGGAGCTGTATCCCGACCTCGACGTGTGGGTCACCGCCGGCCCGATCCTGCGCCAGTGGATGCGCGAGCGCACCGGCCCGCGCGCCATCATCAAGGACCTGCGCAAGCAGCTGCCGGACCTGCTGGATGCCGCCCAGATGCTGCCCGCCGTGTTCCGGAGTGCGGTACGCCGGGCCCGTGACGGCGGCCCCGGCGTCACGCTCGACCCCTCCGTGGGCGCATCCCTCGAGGACATCCTCGACCGCTCTGCCCGCCGGCGCGAGGCGGTCACCCTGGGCACCGTGCTGCTGCTCGGCGGCATTGTCTGGCTGGCGCTCGGCCGCGAGCCCTCCTGGCCCGGCGTCATCCTGGCCGCCCTGGGCACACTGTCGATATTGCTCGGGCGACGCTGAGTCCAGCAGGGAAACACCCCTCATCGGTCGGCTCCGGGCCTCCCGGCTGCGGCCCTCTCAAGGTTGCGACCCGCCGCACACCGCAGGCCTGCGGCCCCGCCGATGCATGGACTTGTCAAAGGCCCTGGGGTAGCCTGACCGGCCCTCTCCGCCCCGCCCCTCTCGCATCGCCTTTCTCCCATGCCGAAGAACTTCCACTCCCTGACCGAAGGCCCGATCGCCAGCCGGCTGCTGCTGTTCACCCTGCCCATCCTGGTCGGGAACGTCCTGCAGTCACTCAACACCTCGGTCAACTCGGTGTGGATCGGCCGCTACCTGGGTGAGGCCGCACTGGCCGGCAGTTCCAACGCCAGCATCGTGATGTTCCTGGTCATGGGCGCAATGTTCGGCGCCTTCATGGCCGCCACCATCCTGATCGGCCAGTACCTGGGCGCAGGCCGCCTGCTCGAGGCCAAGCGCGTGATCGGCACCGCCACCACCTTCGTCACCCTGCTGGCAGTGGCCATGGGTGTGATCGGCTGGGTCTTCTGCGGGCCGCTGCTGCGGCTGATGCAGACGCCGGCGCACGCCATGCCGCTGGCCATCGCCTACATGCGGGTGATCTTCCTCGCCCTGCCCTTCATGATCCTGTACATCTTCGCCACCTCGGTGCTGCGCGGCGCCGGGGACTCGCGCACCCCGCTGTACTTCCTGTTCCTCTCCGTGGGCCTCGACATCGGCCTGAACCCGGTCTTCATCTTCGGCATCGGACCCATCCCGCACCTGGGGATCGCCGGCTCCGCCCTGGCGACGCTGCTGGCGCAGGCCATCAGCCTCATCGTGCTGATCGTGTTCCTGTACCAGCGCAAGAACCCGCTGATGCTGCACAAGGGCGAGTTCCATCTGCTGAAGATGGACTGGTCGATCGTCCACACCCTGGTGTTCAAGGGCATCCCCATGGCCATGCAGATGATGGTCGTCTCCCTGAGCATGGTGCTGATGATCTCGCTGGTGAACCGCTTTGGCATAGACACCACGGCCGCCTTCGGCGCCGCCGTGCAGATCTGGAACTACATCCAGATGCCATCGTTCGCCATCAGCATGGCCGTCTCCTCCATGGCCGCCCAGAACATCGGCGCCCGCCACTGGGACCGCGTGGCCAGCACCACCCGCCTGGGCGTCATCTACCAGCTGCTGCTCACCGGCGCGATGGTGGGCGTCATCGAGCTGGTCGGGCACAGCTTCCTCGGCCTGTTCCTGCCCGCAGGCTCGCCCTCGATCGCCATCGGGCTGCACATGAACCACATCGTGGCCTGGAGCTTCATCTTCTTCGGCATCTCGCTGGTGCTGTTCGGCGTGGTGCGTGCCAACG
The DNA here is from genome assembly GCA_027451085.1 of Gammaproteobacteria bacterium. Classification (GTDB taxonomy): domain Bacteria; phylum Pseudomonadota; class Gammaproteobacteria; order Steroidobacterales; family Steroidobacteraceae; genus DAIDKA01. The sequence continues at coordinate 2,225 of DAIDKA010000329.1, read as the reverse complement.
GCGCCGTGATCGCGCCGCTCATCATCCTGGTCGTCTCGCTGCTGGGTGTGCGCTTCCCCATGGCCTGGCTGTTCCTGGACCGCTGGCATGCCGACGCCATCTGGTGGAGCTTTCCGGCCTCATCAGGACTCGCGGTGATCCTGGCGTTCGTCTATTACAACTTCGGCCGCTGGCGCGAGGCGAAGATGATAACGCCGCAGGCGCGCGCGGCCGCGGCGGCCGCCAGCACTGAGTTGGGCTGAACCTAGCGGGTTTCAACCGGTGCGCAGCACGTGGGCCAGGTAGAGTCCCCCGGCCACCAGCAGCGCGACGACCAGCAGGCCGATCAGCGCACCGCGCCGGGGATCGGGCGGCGGCGTGTCGGGGTCGTTCTGCCCCCATCCCAGGAACCCCCTGCTGCTCCTGCGGAACACGGCGGGGTGGTCGATTACGCCCGCAGGGCCTGCAGGAACGCCGTGGCATCCTCGCCGCGCTCCAGGACTTCCACCAGCGCGGAACCGACGATGGCGCCATCCACATGGCCCTTGAGCGCCGCGACCTGTTCGCGGCTGCGGATACCGAAGCCCGCGCACACCGGGACTTTGGCGGCCGCGCGCACACGGTCCAGGTAGTCGGTGACGTCAGCCGGGACAGCTGCGTTGGCACCGGTGACGCCGGTCATGGTGACCGCGTAGATGAAGCCCGTGCCCACGGCGCACACCTGCTGCAGACGCTCCGGCGTGGTCACCGGCGTGACCATCTGCACCAGAGCGACGCCCTGCGCAGCCAGCCGTTCGCGCAGCAGGTCGCTTTCGTCCACCGGCATGTCCGGGACAATGAAACCGGCCACTCCCGCCCTGGCCGCAGCCTGCGGCAGACGGTCGAGGCCGTACGCCAGCAGCGGATTGAGATAGCTCATCAGGAGCAGCGGCGCTGCGGGGCGGGTCATGCCGGCCAGCTCGTCGAGAATCCACGCCAGCGACACCCCCTGCGACAGCGCCACTGCGCTGGAACGCTGGATGGTCACACCATCGGCCATGGGGTCGGTGAACGGCACGCCGATCTCGATGACATCAGCGCCGGCAGCAACCGCCTGCAGCTGGGCGGCGAAGCCCGCCCGGGTCGGAAAACCCGCGGTGAGGTAGGCCACCAGCGCCGGGCTGCCCCGGGCCGCGGTGGCGCGGATGGCGGCGGCGATGCTCGCGCCGGGAGCATTGGTCTGTGCGTTCAACTTAAGCACCTCCGGGAACGAGAGTGGCGAGCAGCGTGGCCAGATCCTTGTCGCCGCGGCCGGACAGGCACAGGAGCAGGCGCGCGCCGGGATTTTTCGAGGCCCAGCGCTTCGCGCCGGCCAGTGCGTGCGCGCTCTCGATCGCAGGCAGGATGCCCTCGTGCTGGGAACATTCCTTCACCGCCGCCAGCGCCTCAGGGTCATCCACCGACTCGTAGCTGACACGGCCGATGGCCTGCAGCAGCGCGTGCTCCGGCCCCACGCCGGGGTAGTCCAGGCCAGCGGACACCGAATGCGTCTCCTGGATCTGGCCGTTCTCATCCTGCAGCAGCATGGAATAGGTTCCGTGCAGCACCCCCGGCCGGCCATGGACCAGCGTGGCGGCATTGTCGCCGAGGCCTGCGCCGCGGCCGCCCGGCTCGATGCCGATGATCTTGACGCTGCTGTCGGCGATGAAGGGATGGAACATGCCGATGGAATTGGAACCGCCACCCACACAGGCGAACACCGCATCGGGCAGGCCGCCTGCGGCTTCCTGGAACTGCGCACGCGCCTCACGGCCCAGCACGGACTGCAGTTCGCGCACCAGGTACGGATAGGGATGCGGTCCGAGCGCCGAACCCAGCACGTAGAAGGTATCGACCGGGTTTGCCACCCAGTCGCGCATGGCCTCGTCGATCGCGGCTCGCAGGGTGCGATCACCGCTGGTCACGGGCCGCACCTCGGCGCCCATCAGGCGCATGCGCCCGACGTTGGGCGCCTGGCGCTCCATGTCGACCTCCCCCATGTACACCACGCACGGCAGGCCCACGCGCGCAGCGGCGGCGGCGCTTGCGACGCCATGCTGGCCGGCGCCGGTCTCGGCGATCAGGCGTTTGGCGCCGATGCGTCTGGCCAGCAATGCCTGCCCCAGCGCATTGTTGATCTTGTGCGCACCGGTGTGCGCAAGGTCTTCTCGCTTCAGCCACACCTGCGCGCCCCACAGTCTCGACAGCGCCGGTGCGAAGGTCAGCGC
>DAIDKA010000328.1 GCA_027451085.1 Gammaproteobacteria bacterium | reverse complement strand
GTATAGCTCGGTGTGGCCGCGCTGACGGCCGAAACCCTTGACCTCGGTGACCGTCATGCCCGAAACGCCGATGTCCGATAGTGCGGCACGAACGTCGTCGAGCTTGAACGGCTTGATGATGGCGGTGACCAGTTTCATTTTGCTTTTCCCCGTCCGGAGTCCTTGGAAGCTTGTAGGCCCAGGCATTTTTGCAGTTTCCGTGCCACAAGCAAATGGGCCGGAAAACCCGGCAAATTCAGTGTGATGCCGCGGCGCTGGCACTCCACGTGCACTTCCACGGAGCATCGCACCTGGACAGTTGCCCAAAGTTGGTGCAGCCGGCCTGACTGCGCCGCCCTCCCGGGGCCTGCATCAGGTCGCAAAGTACTGGGTCAGATAGTCATCGAACGACAGCTTGTCGGACGCCTCGATGGCGGCCTGCTTTTCCAGGGACTCACCGGCTGCGATCGTCAGCTCCGCCCGGCGTCCCGCGTTGGAGGCATGCAGGTCCAGGAAGTAGTCCTTATGCATGGCCGACATGCGCAGCCCCAGGTCAAAGAAGGACTCGCCCGTGGAGCGCATTTCCTCCAGCAGCCGCGCCGAAGGCGTCAGCCGCACGTCAGCCAGCTTCGCAGTCTGGGCGGCCAGCGCCGTAGCATACGGGCGTGCCGGATCGCCGACATCCAGTATTTCGCAGATACCCGCCATCGAGTCCAGCAGCTCCGCCGCCCATGCAGCCATGTCGGCCTGGCGTCCATCCCGCCACAGTGTCAACCCCGGCTCACGGCCACGGCGGGCGACGGTGACGTGGTTGGCGTCCAGCAGCGCCTGTTCGGACTCGTCCATGGGCGGGCTGTCCTTCATCGCGCACAGCGCGCAGAATGCTTCCAGGAAACGCAGCTTGTTCTGGTTGACGCCAACCGGATCGAACGCGCTGACGTCCAGCGCCCGCACCTCGACATACTCCACGCCCGCCCGCAGCAGCGCCTTGGTGGGCCGTTCGCCGCTCCGTGCCACGCGCTTGGGACGGATGAAGCTGTAGTACTCGTTCTCGATCTGCAGGATGTTGGCATTGAGCTGTCGGTACTCGCCATCCACCTTCACCCCCATGGCCTCGTAGGCCGGATGCGGTGTGCTGATGGCGCGCGACAGGTCGCGCACATAGTCCTGCAGGCCGTTGACCGACACGGACAGGCCGGACTGGTTGCGGTTGCGGTAGCCGATGTCGCTCATGCGCAGCGAGGTGGCATGCGGTCCATGCAGCGTGTCACGCGTGAATGGCACAAGATCAACGTCGCGCCCGGCGACGAAATCCCGGGTGACCACGGGAGAGACCCCGAACAGGTACAGCACGATCCAGCCATGGCGGCGGTAATTGCGCAGCAGCTCGAAATAGCCCTGCGAGACGAACTGCTGGTTTGCGGCCTGCGCGGTACGCACCGCGCGCACATCGGCCCATGCCTCCCAGAACCGTGCCGGGAACGAGTAGTTGAAATGCACGCCGGAGATGGCCTGCATCAGGCGCCCGTAGCGCAGACCCAGCCCGCGGCGGTAGATGGTCTTCATCCGCGCGACGTTGGAGCTGCCGTAGTGCGCGATCGGAATGTCGGCATCGCCGGCCACCTTGCCGGGCATGCTCGTCGCCCACAGCAGTTCATCGCCCAGATGACCGTAAATGAACTGGTGCAGGTCCAGCAGGTACTGCAGCAGCTCCCAGCTGTGCACGAACGCGGGAGTCACCAGCTCGATCAGGCTTTCGGAGAAATCCGTGGTGATGTGCTCATTGGTGAGCGCGGAACCCAGGGCGCGGGGATGCGGCGTATGCGCGATCCGGCCCGCGGGGGTCACCCGCAGGGATTCCTTTTCGACGCCCTTGCGCCCGCCCTGCAGCACCCCGGGTTCGCCGCTGTTGACGAGGGCTGACAGGCGACGTTCAAAGGCGCGATCGATGCCGATACTGGTCACGGGTGCCTTGATTCCAATGGCCTGGGGCAACTCCTGCCCCCGGGGCCGGGCATCTTGCCCCGGTTTGGTGTCAATCTCAAACGGGCATGGCATTCTTGGGTATCTGAACCTACCTCTTTTGGGAGGCTCCCATGCTCGTTGGATCATCCGTCCGGCGCGTCGCCATCATCGGCGGCCTGCGCATCCCCTTCGCCCGCGCCTACGGCGCCTACGCCGGCGTGGGCAACCAGGACATGTTCACCGAGACGCTGCGCGCCCTGGTACAGCGCTACCGGCTGACCGGAGAACGCCTGGGCGATGTCATCGCCGGCGCCGTCATCAAGCACCCACGCGACTACAACCTTGTGCGCGAGAGCGTGCTGTCCTCGGGGCTGGACCCGCAAACGCCGGGCCTCGACATCCAGCGCGCCTGCGGCACCGGCCTGGAAGCCGCCATCCTGCTGGGCAACAAGATCGCCCTGGGCCAGGTGGACTGCGGCATCGCCGGCGGCGTGGACTCGATCAGCGACCCGCCTGTGGTCTACCCGCGCAGCTATCAGCAGCTGCTGCTCAGGAGCTTCATGGCGCGCTCAGCCATCGACCGCATCAAGCCCTTCCTGGGCGTGCGGCCGAAGCACTTCAAGCCGGTGCTGCCGGGCGTGGTGGAGCCGCGCACGGGCCTGTCGATGGGCCAGAGCATGGAGCTGACCGCGCAACAATGGCAGATCAGCCGCGCTGAACAGGACGAACTCGCCTACCGCAGCCACATCAACGCGGCCGCAGCCTGGAAGGAGGGCTTCTACGACGATCTCGTCACACCCTACCGCGGCCTCACGCGCGACAACAACGTGCGCGGCGACACCAGCTTGGACAAGCTGGGCAAACTCAAACCGGCCTTCGACTTCACCGGCAAAGGAACCCTCACCGCCGGCAACAGCACGCCGCTGACCGATGGCGCCAGCGCCGTGCTGCTGGCCTGCGAGGACTGGGCGCGCCAGCACGACCTGCCCGTGCTCGCCTGGCTGCGGTACGGCAAGGTCTGGGCCGTCGACTTCGCCAGCGGCAGGGAAGGACTGCTCATGGCCCCCGCACACGCCGTGCCGGCCATGCTGCACGATGCGGGACTCGACCTCACCGACTTCGACTATTACGAGATCCATGAAGCCTTCGCGGCCCAGGCCCTGGCCACCATGAAGGCATGGCAGACTGAAGACTACTGCCGCAGCGTGCTTGGCCTGCAAGGGGCGCTGGGTGTGATCGACCGCACAAAGCTCAACGTCAAAGGCGGCAGCGTCGCGCTGGGCCATCCCTTTGCAGCCACCGGCACACGCATCCTGGCGTCGCTGTCAAAAATGTTGCACCATGACAACGCTGCCCGTCGCGGACTTATCTCGGTCTGCACGGCAGGTGGCATGGGTGTGACGGCCATCGTCGAAAAGGCCTGAACGGGGCGACACAATCCACAGGAGTGTCCGGGCCTCACGCCACGGACGGATCACGGGATGCCGCTTAACCAGGAAAAAAATCACAAAGCCGGCGAATCAGCGCCGGCCCGCGACGCCGACGCGTCGGCAGGAGCCGACGATCCGCTGTTGCGCCGGCTCGTGGGACGGTTGTGCCTGGCGGGACTTGGCCGCAGCGCGGAACTCGACACCCAGCTCAAGCGCATCAGCCAGCTGGCGCGCACCGGTCTCGATATCGCCGAAATCAAGTCCGTCCTGGAACCCTTGACGCGCGCAGTGACCGCGCTCGACGATCCGTCACGCGCGGACGGGAGCGCCCCATGTCCCGCACACGACGATCCGCAGACGGACCTGCGTGACCAGCGCGAACAGCTGCAGCGCGAAAAGGCCGAGCTCAAGGAACTGCTGCGCCAGCTCGATTCGCACCTGGAAACCCTGGCCTCGTTCTTCACCCACGAAGAAGAAACACACACCGGCACCCGCACCGACACCGACCGCCTGAACACGCTGGTGCTCGATGAGGTGCGGGAGATTTCCGCCGAGATCTGCACCGACCGCTCGCTGGCCGAGCTGCGCCAGCGCGTCGGCAACCGCCTGAACACCATCAGCAGCCACATCAGCGACTTCCGCGGCCGTGAACAGCAGCGGCAGGTCGAGCAGACCAGCCGCACGCAGGCGCTGAAAGTGCGCGTGGCGGAGCTGGAACGCGAAAGCCACTCGCTGCAGCGCAGCCTGCGCGAGGAACAGCGGCTCGCCCTGGTCGACACGCTGACGGGCATCCCCAACCGCACTGCCTGGGACGAGCGCATCCAGAACGAGTACGACCGCTGGCAGCAGCAGGGCGGCGTGATCTGCCTGCTGGTGTGGGACGTCGATCATTTCAAATCGATCAACGACGGCTACGGCCACAAGGCCGGTGACAAGATGCTGCGCGTGCTGGCACAGCACCTTGCGCGCGAGCTGCGCCCCACGGATTTTGTCGCCCGCTACGGCGGCGAGGAGTTCGTCATGCTGCTCGCCGAGGGCTCCGCGGAGGGTGCGCTTAAGATCGCCAACCGCATCCGCACCAAGGTGCCGGAGATCGCCTTTCATTTCCGCGAGACCCGCGTGGTGGTGACGCTGTCCTGCGGCATCACGACCTTCCGCATGGGCGACACGCCCGACAGCGCCTTCGAGCGCGCCGACCGCGCCCTGTATGCAGCCAAAGAGTCCGGCCGCAACCGCTGCGTCGTGCGTTAGCAGGACAGAGCCACGCTTCTGCCACAATAGGCTAAAATCTCCGGCCCGAGACGGCAATCGCCGCGACCTGCGGCCTGCGGAGGTTCCTGTGAGCGAATTCACCACCCTGATGGCGCGTGACGGCCATGAGTTTCGCGCCTGGCTGGCCGCCCCGCAGGGTAAGCCGCGCGGCGCAGTCGTCGTGCTGCAGGAGATCTTCGGCGTCAACAGCCATATCCGGGCGGTAACCGACGGCTACGCGGCAGCCGGCTATGTCGCCATCGCCCCGTCCGTGTTCGACCGCATCCGCAAGGGCATCGAGCTCGGCTACACCCCGGAAACCATGACCGAGGGCGTAGGGTACGTGCAGCAGCTCAAGCCGGAACAGACACTGCTGGACATCTCCGCTGCCATCACCGTGGTGAAGCATTCCGGCCGCGTGGGCGTGGTGGGCTTCTGCTGGGGCGGCCGCCAGGCCTACATCACCGCCTGCGAGCTGCCCGTGGCGTGTGGCGTGGCCTACTAC
>DAIDKA010000327.1 GCA_027451085.1 Gammaproteobacteria bacterium | reverse complement strand
GGCCTGGATGCTCATGCTGCCGGCCTCGCAAGCATTGCGGAGCCGTTTGAACGCTGCAGCCACACGACAGCGGCCAGCGCCAGACCGGACAGTGCCACCGCGATCCCCATGTCCAGCAGGATGACATTGATGGACCAGCCGGCCGCCACGATCCAGCCGCCCACGATCGTGCCGCCACCCGCGCCGGGCAGCCGCGCCAGGCCCGTCACCCAGCCCAGCGCCGTCGCCCGCAGCGTCGCGGGATAGATGCCCGACATGTAGGCGAGCGTGCCGGCCACCGATGCGCTGAGCAGGCTCATGCCAAGAAGATACAGCGCCGGCTGCAGCAACCCCTGGTTCAGCGGCCAGGCTGCGACGAACATCGAGGCGCTCAAGGCGCAGCCCGAGAGCAGCACGCGCCCGGACCCATGACGGTCCATCAACCATCCGGCCAGGGAGCCGGTCACCAGCGCGAGCACCTGGGTCGAAGCGCCGAAAGTGCTGGCAAAACGGATCGAGTGGCCGAGGGACAGGATCAGCGTGGGCTGCCAGTACACGGCAAAATTGATCACCAGGTAACCCAGCGCCAGCTGCACCATCAGCAACAGCGTGCTTGCGGCGTGGCCGTCGCGCAGCAGCCCGGAAGGAACCGCGGCCTTGGCGCAAGCCGGCGCCGCGCCCTGCAGTTGCGGCGATTCGCGCAGGTAGCGCCACGCAAGTCCCACCGCGGCGAGCGAGACTGCGCCACCACTGAACATCAGCGCCTGCCATCCCCACGCTGGCACGATCAGCGCCACGCCGAACCCGACCAGGATCGAGCCCACCACGACACTGACATTCATAAGGGTACCCAGCAGAGCCCGGCGCGCGGGGGGCGCGTGTTCGACCGCGAGCGCCACCGCCACCGGCAGCGTCGTGCCCAGTCCGAGCCCCACCAGGAAACGCAGCACGGCCAGGACCACCGCCCCGTGTGCGAAGGGAGTCAGCAGCGTCCCGAGGCCCGACACACAGCCGGACAGCAGCAGCACACGGCGGCGGCCGACCCGGTCCGCCAGTGGCGCCAGGCCCAGCGCGCCCACCAGCGACGACACAATGGTGGCTGCGAACACCAGTCCCATGCGTTGCGGCGGGATGTGCGCCGCGGCCCCGATGAGTGGCGCGATGTAGCTGATACCGTAGGTATCGATGCCCTCGATGGCCACCAGCAGGCCGCACAGTACTGCCGTGCGCAAAGGCTCACCCTGCAGCCTGTCGGGCCTCACCGTGTCCATTCAGCCTCCGCCTTTGTTGTCATGGCCGCTGGCGATGAGGCAGATGTCCCGGGCGATCGCAGCGGCGTCGCCCGCGCCATGCACTATCCCGCCATTTTCCGGACGCATCAGGTCCCACTTTTCACGCCGGCCCTGCAGGTCACCGAGACTGACCAGCAAGCGCCAGAAGCCCCTGCCCGGGGGTGGCGCCTGCACGGCCACGGGGTTGGCCATGCTGACAGCTGCGCAGGCAGGCTGGGCCCGCAGCTGCGAGCGCAGGGATTGCACGAAAGCCCGCAGCGCTGCGTCCTGGCGGGTGAGGCAGTCATCGAGCCCAGGGTCCCGGTCCGCCTTGGGCAGGTACAGGTAGCAGCTGTTGCGGGCGTAGGTCGAATTCCACTCATCATCCAGGTAGACGACCTGCCGCGCGCGCATGCAGCCAGCCGTGACGCCGGCCAGCACCAGCAGCGCGGCCAGCCACGGCCCACGACCAGTCACCACCTGCGCCGGTGACACGCCGTGCCCTAAAGAACGCTCTGCCCCTGGACCTGCCGGCGCAACTCCAGGGGGTTGGTGATGTTGAAGAACCGCTCCTGGGTGCCGCCGGTGCCGATCACGGTGAGCCCGCCGTACCCGAACAGCCGTCCCGCAATGCCCTGGTCCACGCCAATACCCTCGATCTGCCTCAGCAGCAGCTCCAGGGCATGGCGGCGGATGATCCCGGTCTTGATGATGAGGCGCTTGTCCGTGACAGCAAACTCGCAGGACCAGACGGTCAACCAGCGCGAGAACATCTCCGCCGCCCCGATCACGAACGGAACGCCGCCTGCGATCAGCGCGGGCTCCATGCCCCAGCGGCGCTCGACGAACACGGTGATCCCGACGGCCACCAGCAGCATGAGCACGGATCTCAGGTAGACGATCCAGTGCAGCCTCGCCCGGTAGACCACGCGCTCGTTCGCCAGCAGGTGATCATCGACATAGCTCATCGGGTGTCCTCATGCGGTGGTGCTCATGATAGGTCAAGGCGCGCGCAGGCACGACTGGTACCGACCCTCGACACGCTGTGCATACCACGCCGTCGTCAGCCGGCGGCTGATCTTGGGGCCGTGCAGATCGATGTGCGGCAGCAGGGCGCGGGGCACCGGCGCGCCGTGCCTGCGGTCGGCCTGCTCGAACACGACACGGTACAGGCGCGTGCGCTCGAAATCCGGGCTGCGCTCCTGCGCCAGCGCGTCGTGGATCTCCCCGCTGCTCAATCCCAGCTTCGCGGCAGCGCCAAGCAATGCTGCCTGCGTGCTGCCGGCGTCCTGCGCATCGGTCTGTTTCGCAACCAGCGCGCCATCCTGCACCAGTCGTGTGCCGGTCACGATACCGGCAGCGGCCTGGAAGGCCGCATTGCGGCTTGCGTACTGCCCTGCGTTGTAGTCGGCGAAGCGGTACAGCTCGTGGCCGTAGGCGGCGGGGTACGCCAGCAGATGGGCGATGCCGAAGTACAGGCTGCCGCGGCGGGTGAACAGTTCATCGGGGATGCTGCGCTGCACCGGCCACGGATAGGGTCGGAGCAGCTGGTACTGCTCGGCAAAAGCCACGCTCACCTGCATCGGCCCCCGGGTACGGATGGGGTTGCGCTCCCCGAACAGCTTCTCGCCCAGGGGAACCGCGCCGATGAAGTCCTCGTAGATGTCGCTCAGGTCCTTTTCCGTGCGTGCCGCATCGATGCGTTCGGCGTAGGTGCGGCCGGTACGGGACTTCAGCCGCAGGGCGCCGTGCACCAGGAACGAGGGTATGTCCGCATGCGCCGCGCGCGCATCGATCTCCTTCCACGCGATCTGTCCCAGGTCCGGGATCACGGTGTCGACCTGGAATCCGGACTCCTGCGCCGTGACCGCCAGCACCGCACAGATGTTCTGCCGTGAAGGCTTGAGAGACTGCAGCGTCAGCCCGTCGTAGATGTCGGCGGCCCAGCCCTCGCGGTCGTGCACCCCCGCCGGCAGCAGGCGCTCGATCAGTGCGCGGGACCGCTCCGGTTCCGGCGCCGGCGGTGCAACCGGCCGCTCCACCATGCAGCTGGTCAGCAGCAACGCTGCCGCGACCGCCACCCAGGACCTGAACCTCGCCGGCGCCATCACGCTCAGCTCCCCCGGGGCACGCGCCAGGACCTGCCACCCCGCCAGCGGGCGATGAATCCCGGGTTGCCGATCAGGGCGGCCACCGCCTCGTGCAGTTCGACCAGCCCGCAATCAAGACCGCGCGCGGCAAGCGCCGCATCCATCCCCGCTTCCAGCACACCCACGGCGGCGGTCAGTCCCTGCAGCATGGGGATACCTGCGCCGGTGCCGCCCCCGGATGCCGATCCGGCCCGGACATGGTCCTGCTCACAACGTGCCCGGTCCAGGGAATGAAAGCCGGCGCAGGCCAGCGGCCGCACCGCATAGACGCTGCAGGCACCATCGACCAGGAAGGCACACGCAACCCGGGCCGCCGCATGCCCCCCCGGACCCAGGCGTCCGATGCGACTGGCATTGTCGAGCACCCGCTGGCGCACCTCCCGGGCCTGCTGCTGCGGCAGATGCGTCGCCAGGGCGCGATACAGCGCAATGGCCTCGTGCGGCCGCACCATGACGCGCAGGTGGCAACAGAAGTCACAGCCGCGGCGGCAGGCGATGCCGGCATCACCAAAGGCCTGCAAGGCGCGCCCTGCCAGCCGGTTGACCCGCTGTGTCAGCGCCGCGCAGGCATCAACGTCGGTGCCTGCGGCAAAGGCCGCGCGCACCGCCTCTGTGCCGATGGCGCCCGGCGCCTTGGCGCTGCTGTCCTGCCCCGTGCTCACCGCAATGGCAGGCGCTCAGTGCGCGCTCCACTGCGACGTCATGCCGAAGGGCAGATGGTCGAACACCGCCTCCACGCGATAGATCTTGCCGTTGCGGATCTTGAACGCCTCCAGCAACCCCAGGGTGGTGGGATGTTTGACCGGGTTGTGGGCCAGCTTGCCGTCCGTCGTGCGGTACTCATCGAAGCTGGCGCCATGATCAAAGTAGGCCGCGGCCACCACCACGCCATGCTCCTCGTCCACCACCGGGAAGCGCCGGGCACGGACCTGGTCTACGAAGTGGAACACCCCCAGGCGCAGGGGCGCCTCGCAACCCTGCGCCGAAGTCGTGAACTGGCCGTTGGTGGTCACGACGCCGTTTTCCTGGCGCGCACAGTCCGGATCAAAGCTGGTGTGCAAGGTGCCATCATTGTGCTGGATGGTGCTGAAGTAACCGTCCGCGAGTTCGATCATCTTCCGGCGCGACACCCGTTCCTGCGGCTTCAGCACCTGGGTGAATGCCGGATCATGCGTATAGGCCGCGGGGTCGCCAAACGGCTGGCCACTGCCCTTGCGCGTGATGACGGCCTCGACTTCCGACACCGCGCCGCCCCGCATCTTCAGGCGCATGGCGTAGTACGCCGGCTGGCCATGCTCCTCGAGCGAACCGTACCAGGCCACATTGCCTGATGCGGGGTCTGTCACGATCAGGGGATTGGCGGCATGGGCGGTGGCAGTGCCCCAGACCCCGTCGCCGATCATCATGGACACGCTGTTCTCGGTGTAATGCACCTCGGGCGCCCAATGGACCCGGGAAGGGTCCTGCGCCACCAGCGCGTCCATGTAGTCCCGCGCCGCCTGCGCCAGGCAGGCGCGGTCGCAGGCGGCCGCAGAGGGCGCTGCCACCGATGATGCCGGAACCGACAGGATCGGCTGCACCCCGGCCCCGGCCGCGCCCGCAGGCGGTTGCGCCCAGGGCGAATGCATGAAGTACGGCACGTAGGTGAACACCGCCTCGATGCGATGGATACCGCCGGCACGGATGCGGAAGGCTTCCATCAGGGTGATGGAATTGGGCCATTTGAGCGCCGTCTTCAGGGTCTTGCCGTTGGTGAGCTGGTAGGAATCGAAGCGGTTGGCGTGATCAAAGAACCCGGTTGCCAGGACCACGCCGCGTTCGACGTCGATCAACGGAAACCTTCGGTCGCGCACGCGTTTGTTGATCCGGTAGATGCCCAGCTTGAACTGGGCCTCGCAACCCTGGGCGATGGCGGCGGCGCCGATGCCGCCGGAGGCCGTGGTGCTGATGCCGTTTTCGGTGCGGCCGCATTGCGGATCGAAGGCGGTGAACACCTGGCCGTCGTTCTGCTCCACCGTGTTGAAGTACCCCTCGGCCACGGCGAGCAGCCGCTCGCGCTCACGACGCTGATCCACTGGCAGCACTTCGTTGAAGGCCGGGTCATGCGTGAGCTTCGCGGGATCGCCGAACGGCGCCGGCAGCCCGCCCTTGCGATCGACCACCGTCTCCACCTGGGTTATACGCCCGCCTTGCACCTGGATGCGCATGGCGTAGTAAGCCGGCTGACCGTGCTCTTCCACCGTGCCGAACCAGGCCGCATTGCCGGTGTCCGGATCGGCAAGCGTCAGGCCCGTGGGCGCCACGGCGCTGATCGAGCCCCACAGGCCCTGGCCGGGCTTTAGCAGTACGTCGTTTTCAGTGAAACGGACCTTGGGATCGAGGGACGCGCGCCCGGGATCGTGCTGACCCAGGGCATCGAGGTAGCCCTGTACAAAGCCCAGCAGGCAGGCCCGCTCGCAGTTGCGGACGCTCACCGCGC
>DAIDKA010000326.1 GCA_027451085.1 Gammaproteobacteria bacterium | reverse complement strand
CTTCGCCGCCGGGCTGGACGGGGTGTTCAGTGACCAGACCCCGGCCGCCGTGCAGGCGCGGGACCGCAGTCTGGGCATGGACGTGACTGCGTCATAACCGCGGGTTGCGCCGGTATAACAGGCTGCAGGACCGGCCTGCGGGGGTATTGCTTTATACTGTCCGGATGACTGAAATCGCAGATACCTTTGACTCGGCGTTTGCCAAGGCCGTGGACCTGGGTAACCGCCTGGCGGACAAGGACAAGGACGCTGACCTGTGGGACATTGCCGACGGCCTGTTGGCCGGGGCACTGCAGTACTGGCTGTATTCGCGTCAGCCCTGCGGCGATCCGCGCTGCCAGGACTGCATGCCGATCAGCACCGCCGAAGGCCGCATGGCCGAGCTGAAACGCCTGGTGGACCAGCTGTCCGCCGAGAGTGAGTACTTCCACACCCCGACCGACGCCAATGCCGGCAGGGCCTGAGGGCCCGTTCACGTCCGGCTTTCTCCATCCGTACCCGTAAAGAAACCCAATCAATGACTGCACCCCTTGAGGTCGCCACGAGCGACCGTGCCGCCCCGGCTGCCCCTGACGTCGCCATCATCGGCGCCGGTCCCTGCGGCCTGTTCCAGGTTTTCGAGCTCGGCCTGCTGGGCATGACGGCCTACCTGTTCGACTCGCTGAAGACAGTCGGCGGCCAGTGTTCGGAGCTATATCCTGAAAAGCCGATCTATGACATTCCGGCGCTGCCGGTGTGCGGCGCGCAGGAGCTGGTGGATCGGCTGATGCAGCAGATCAGCCCGTTCAATCCCCGGTTTCATCTGGGCAGCGAGGTCACCGCGCTCACCAGGCTTGAGAGCGGCCGCTTCCGCGTGGCCAATGCCGATGGCGTGGAGGTCGAGGTGGGCGCAGTGGTGATCGCCGCGGGCCTCGGCGCCTTCCAGCCACGCAAGCTCGCCATCCCCGGCTATGAACCCTTTGACGGCACCGCCATCCAGTACAAGGTGACCAGCCAGGCGGCGCTCGCCGGCAAGCGAGTGCTGATCTTCGGCGGTGGTGATTCGGCCCTGGACTGGACGGTGGCGCTGGCCGACAAGGCTGCAAGCGTGACCCTGGTGCACCGGCGCGCAGAGTTCCGCGGCGCCCATGCAACGGTGGTGCGGATGCAGGAGCTGCAGGCCGCAGGCTGCGTCCGCTTCATCGAGGGCGTCGGCGAGTCCGTGCTGGCTGATGGCGGGCAGTTCCGTGGCATCCGAATCAAGGGCGGCGACGGCGCGATGCATGACGTCGAGGCCGACCAGGCGCTGGTGTTCTTCGGCCTGCACCCGAAGCTCGGACCCATCGCCGAGTGGGGCCTGCAGCTGGAGCGCAAGGCCATCGCCGTGGACACCGAGAAGTTCCAGACCAGCGTGCCCGGGATCTTCGCCGTCGGTGACATCAACACCTACCCGGGCAAGAAGAAACTCATCCTGTCCGGCTTCCATGAAGCGGCGCTGGCCGCCTTCGGCATCCAGCACCACATTTACCCGGCAAAAAAGCAGTTCCTCCAGTACACGACCACGAGCCCGGTGATGCACAAGCGCCTCGGCGTGCCGGATTGATACACTGTGCATCTGCCCCAAGATCCCCAACGTTCAGGAGTTCCATGATGAGCCTCAGAAACCACGCCTTCGCCGCGCTTGCCGTTGTCGTCGCGGCCCTGTTCGGCGCACCCCATGCGCATGCCGCCGGCAAGGTGTGCAAGCTTGAGATCAATGCCAATGACGCCATGCAGTTCGACAAGAAGGAACTGGATGTCGCCGGTGACTGCACCGAGGTCACCCTCACCCTGAATCACACTGGCAAGCTCCCGGCCTCCGCCATGGGGCACAACTGGGTGCTGACAAAGACCGCGGATGTCACCGCCGTGGCCAACGCCGGCATGGCAGCGGGCCTTGCCGCCAACTATCTTCCGGCCGGTGACGCCCGCATCATCGCGGCCACCAAGATCATCGGTGGCGGCCAGACGACCAGCGTGACTTTCCCGACCTCGAAGCTCGCCAAGGGCGGTGACTACACGTTCTTCTGCTCCTTCCCCGGCCACTACGTGATCATGAAGGGCGTGCTGAAGTTCGGCTGAAGCTGTCGTCGAGTGCAGAGGGTGGCCTGGCGGCCCCTTCTGCCCGCCCGGCAAAAGCGGTTTTTTGCCGGGCGCTGTCCCGGGAGCCTGAGTTTCCTCAATGGACCAGCGCATTGCCGATCTCGTCGGGCTGCTTGACCTCGAACCCCTTGAGGTCTATCTTTTCCGCGGCGAGAGCCGCGACATCGGCACCCCGCAGGTCTTCGGCGGCCAGGTGCTGGGGCAGGCGCTGACCGCAGCCTCACGTACTGTCATCGGCCGCACCGTGCATTCGCTGCACGCCTATTTCCTGCGGCGCGGCGACTTCAACGCCCCCATCGTCTACCAGGTCGATCGCAGCCGCGACGGCCAGAGCTTTTCCAACCGTCGTATCGTGGCCATCCAGCACGGCGAGCAGATCTTCAACATGACGGCGTCATTCCAGGTGGAGCAGCCCGGGCTCGAGCACCAGTTGCGGATGCCCGACGTACCGCCGCCCGAGGAACTCTCCGACAGCTTCCGCGTCGACGAGGACCTGCTGACCCGGCTGCCGGAGCGGGTGCGCCTGCTGCTGTCGACCCAGCGGCCGTTCGAGTTCCGCGCCGTCACCCGCCGCGCGCAGCTGCAGCAGTCCGGCCAGCCGCCGGCGCGCCAGGTGTGGTTCCGCACGGCGGCTCCCGTGCCTGACGACGAGGCCTTGCACCGCTGCCTACTCGCCTACGTGTCGGACTTCCACCTGCTGGAGACGGCGACGCTACCCCATGGCATTGCCCACCTGTCCGGCAAGGCCGTGGTGGCGAGCATTGATCATGCGATGTGGTTCCATCGGCCGCTGCGGGTGGACGACTGGCTGTTGTACGACGTGGTGAGTCCCAGCGCCTCTGGCTCGCGTGGTTTTGCGCATGCCAAGGTCTTCGACCGCTCGGGAAGACTCGTGGCCAGCACTGCGCAGGAAGGGCTGGTGCGGGTTACCTGAGCACTTTGCCCGGATTGAGTATGCTGCGCGGATCGAAGGCGCGCTTGATGGCGCGCATGAGCTCCAGTTCCACCGC
Organism: Gammaproteobacteria bacterium; assembly: GCA_027451085.1. Classification (GTDB taxonomy): domain Bacteria; phylum Pseudomonadota; class Gammaproteobacteria; order Steroidobacterales; family Steroidobacteraceae; genus DAIDKA01. The sequence continues at coordinate 890 of DAIDKA010000326.1, read as the reverse complement.
CGGTGCGTAGCGTTCCAGCTCCCCGACCTTCAGGCGGCCGATGCCGTGCTCGGCGCTGAAGCTGCCATGGAATTCGTGCACCAGGTCGTGGATGACGCGTTTGATCTCCTCGCCCCGGCCCAGGAAGGCGGCTTTGTCCGTGCCGGGCCCCTGGTTGATGTTGAAGTGCAGGTTGCCGTCCCCGACGTGGCCATAGGCGATCAGGCGGCCCTCGGGCACGTGTGCCGCGATCCAGGCGCCAGCCTTGGCCACGAACTGCGGCAGCTGCGACACCGGCAGGCAGACATCGTGTTTGAGGCTTGCGCCATCCAGCCGCTGCGCGCGGGGAATGTTCTCGCGCAGGAACCAGAAAGCCGCAGTCTCGCGATCGTTCCGGGCCAGGGCGGCGTCCTGCACCAGGCCGGCTTCCAGCGCGGCGCCCAAGGTGCTCTGCAGCACCTCGTCCAGGTCCTCATCTGCGCGCGCCGAGGTCAGTTCGCACAGCACGTACCAGTCGTGATCGCCGCCCAACGGGTCGTTCACCTGCGGCAGGTGGCGCACGGCCAGGTCCACGGCCAGCCTGGGCATAAGTTCAAATGAGCTCACCAGGTCGCCGCTGTCGGCCCGCAGCCGGCTGAGCAGTTCCACGGCGGCCTGCACTGAGCTCACCGCAACGAAGGCGGTGGCGCTGCTGCGGATGGGCGGGAACAGCTTGAGGCTGGCGGCCGTGATCACCCCCAGCGTGCCCTCGGCGCCCAGGAACAGGGACTTGATGTCGTAGCCGGTGTTGTCCTTGCGCAGGCTGGTGAGGGTGTCGAGCATGCGGCCGTCTGCCAGCACGACTTCCAGTCCCAGCACCAGGTCGCGCATCATGCCGTAGCGCAGTACGCTGGTACCGCCCGCATTGGTGG
>DAIDKA010000325.1 GCA_027451085.1 Gammaproteobacteria bacterium | reverse complement strand
CCACGCGTATGAGCGGCCTTCTGGCCGACGTCCAGCGGTCGTTGAGCCATGCAATGCAACGGCGGAGCGATGCGCCCGTGCTGCCGCTGCTGGACCGCAGCCTGTACCGCAGTCTGCTGGCACGGGGCCAGGTCCGGATGCTGTACCAGCCCATCATCGACCTGCGCGACGGGTCGCTGCGCAAGGTCGAGGCTCTTGCCCGCCTGGTCGGCCAGGATGGTGAGCTGGTCGCGCCCGATCGCTTCCTGCCCGCCTTCGGCACGGAAGATCTGCTGCGATTGCTGAAGGTGGGTCTTGATCAGTGCAGCGCGGACTGCAGCCGGCTGGAGAGTCTTGGAATCGAGACGGTGTTTGCGGTGAACTTCCCGGCCGAGGGGGTCGGCGACCCGCGCTACGAGCAGGTCGTGCTCGAGGCACTGCGCACCGGTGCGCTCCAGCCGCAGCGGCTGCAGCTGGAGATCCTGGAAAGCCGGGCGTCGGTGATCAGCGACGAGCAGCGTACGGCGTTCCTGCAGCGGCTGCAGCAGGCCGGAGTGCGTGTTGCGCAGGATGACCTCGGGTCCGGCCACAGCTCATTGCTGCGCCTGGACCAATATGGCTTCGACGAGGTCAAGATCGATCAGGGGCTGGTGCGGGGGGCGCTGGCGCGGCCGCAGCGGGCGCTGGAGTTCATCCTGTACCTGACGCGCCTCGCGCACGCCTTCGGCATGCCGATCGTCGTCGAGGGGCTGGAGAGTGCCGGCATGATCGAGGCGGCCGCGATACTCGGCGCTGACCTGGGGCAGGGGTATGGCATCGCACTGCCGATGGCGGTCGAAGACCTGGCCTGCTGGACCAGGGATTTCCGCTTCGACATTGATGCGCAGCGTCCGCGTACCGCCCTGGGCGCGCTGTCCGCTTACCTGCTGTGGGACCTGCAGTGCGGCGCCGGCCAGCGCGAGGGGATGCCCGTTGATTTCCGGCTCGTCAACATCAGCCGCATCGAGCACTACCTCGCACTGCGGGGCCTGCAGGATTCCGAACTCGCGCAACTGCTCAGCCAGCAACTGGTGAGCGGCACCGGCACGGAATTCACCAAGGCCCGGACCCGGGTGATCGAGACGCTGGGCAGCCTCTGGTTCAGCGAGCGCGCCGACCCCGGGAGCTGACGCGCACATCAACCTCGTGCGGGGGCGGGTCGCCTCGAACGCAACTGTTCACACACGGCCGCGCTCGATACGGCTCACTTGACCCAGTTCAACCGGTCCATGCCCTGCCGCCCGAGCATCCAGCCCGGATATTCCGGCGGCAGCGCCGATACCGCATCCAGGGACGCCAGTTCATCCGCGGTGAGTTTTACGCTGGTGGCCCCGATATTGTCGGCCAGCTGATCCGGGTTGCGGGCGCCGATGATCACCGAGGTCACCGCCTGCTGGTGCAGCAGCCAGGCGAGGGCGATGCGCGCCACTGACACGCCGTGCTTCGCCGCGATCGGCCGGGCGGCATCGACGATGTTGAAGCCGCGCTCGCGGTCGACGGGGGGGAAGTCGAAGGTAGTGCGACGCGCGCCTTCGGGGCCCTTGGCATCGCGCGTGAACTTGCCTGAGAGGAAACCTCCCGCCAGGGGACTCCACGGCAGCACGGCCAGCTTCTGGTCGCGCGCCAGGGGAAGAATTTCCCGCTCCAGCTCGCGGCCCGCCAGGGAGTAGTAGGCCTGCACGCTCTCGAAGCGCGCCGATCCTTTGCGCTCGCTGATGCCCAGGGCCTTGGCGATGTGCCAGGCGGCATGGTTGCTCACGCCGATGTAGCGCACCTTGCCGGCCCGCACGCAGTCATCCAGGGCATCGAGGGTTTCTTCCAGCGGCGTCAGCGGGTCGGTGCCGTGGATCTGATACAGGTCCACGTGATCCATCTGCAGGCGCTTCAGGCTGGCATCCAGGGCGTGGAAGATATGATAGCGCGACAGTCCGGCCTGGTTGGGTCCGGCGCCCATGCGCCCCAGGACCTTGGTGGCGAGCACGAACTGGTCCCGGGGGATTCCCAGGTTGCGCAACGACTGGCCCAGGATTTCCTCGGAGCGGCCGTTCGAATACACGTTCGCAGTGTCGAAGAAATTCACGCCGCCGTCGATGGCGGCTTTCACCAGCTTGTCGGCCGCGTCCTGCTCGACATCGGCGATCTGTGACCAGATGCCCTGGCCGCCGCCGAAGGTCATGGCCCCGAGGCAGATTTCAGAGACGACCAGACCAGTGTTGCCGAAAGGCTTCATGCGCATGGGGTTCATTGTGCGGGTAACCTCCGGGGCGTCAAGCTGAGACTGCAGCATGTGCGGGTGCTTGCAGCCTATCTGAGATTGAAAACCTGTTCAGCGTTGGTCTGGAAGAATTTCTTCTTGTCTTGCGCGCTCATCGGGATGTTGTCGCAGAGTTCGACCTCGCTCAGCTGGAACTGGTACGGGTAGTCCATCGCGTACATCACGCGGTCGGCGCCCAGCACCTGCTGCGCGAAGGTGATGGCCGGCCCCCAGGGCATGCCGCTGCAGGTGATCCAGACGTTGCGCTTCATGTAATCGCTGGGCAGTAGCTTGTTCGGCTTCCAGCTGGCATAGCGCTTGGAGTTCAACGTCGCCTTGTACATGTAGTCGAGGCGGAACAGCCAGTAGGGCAGGGCCTCGCCCATGTGGCCGATGACCAGCTTCAACTGCGGGAAGCGGTCGAACACGCCGGCGACCATGAGTTTGAGCACGTGCAGGCCGACCTCCACGCCGAAACCGTAGATCGCCCCGTCCAGGCCGCTTTCCAGGAAGGGCCGGATCATGCGGTCCGAAGGGGTGTTCGGGTGGATGTAGACGGGGGTGTCCAGCGCCTCCGCCGCGGCGAAAATGTCCCAGTACTTCTGGTCGTCCAGGTCCTCGCCGTGCACGTGGGAGTTGATCATCACGCCGTTGAAGCCGAGCTTGCGCACGCCGCGCTCGATTTCCTCCGCCGCGGCCTTCGGATCCTGCGGGGCGATCGCCACCATGCCGGCGAACCGGTCCGGGTGCCGGGCAACGGCATCGGCCAGGATGTCATTGGCGGAACGGGCGAGGGCGGTGCCCGTGGCGTTGTCGAACACGTGCGCGCCGGGCGAAGTCAGGGACAGGATGTGGATGTCGATGCCGGAGGCGTCCATGTCGGCAATGCGGCGCTCATCCAGCCACTGCAGCTTCTCGATGATGGACTGCGCCCGCTCGCTGGGACTGCCAGAGTAGAAACCCCACATGGAATTGAAGCCGATGTCGTCGATGGATTTCTTTGCCAGCACCTCGCGGTACAGCTTGATCATCTCCGGGGTGGCGAAAGCCTCCTCGGTGGCGATGCGCTTGTAGGCGGTCGAGCGGGCAACGGTGGTCGTGCTCATGGCGGCTTGCGTCCGGATGTGGTTCGACGGCTGCGGATCATAACGGACTTCACAACCGACTATACTGCTGCCCACGCAAAACACCGTGGGCACAGCCGCACCGGGATGGACCATGTCTAAGTACCAGCCGAACATTGATTTTGACCGCCTCGTGGCGATCGATATCCACACGCATGCCAGTGTTTCCGGCCGTATGCAGCGCGATCCATGCGCCATCGCTTTTGACGAAGCCATGGAAAAATACTTCCGCTCCGGCAAGCCGCCCACCATACCGGAAGTTGCGCACTACTACCGCGAGCGCCGCATGGCCGCGGTCATCTTCACCGTGGACACCGAGGCTGGCATGGGGCACTGGCGCATCGCCAACGAGGAGGTCGCGGAGGTCGCCTCGGAGCACAATGATGTTCTGATCCCCTTTGCCAGCATCGATCCGGCCCGGGGCAGGATGGGGGTACGGGAGGCCCGGCGCATGATCGAGGAATACGGGGTGCGGGGCTTCAAGTTCCACCCTTCCGCACAGGGGTTCTATCCCAACGACCCCGGCTGCTATCCGCTGTACGAGGTCATCGCCGATGCGGGGCTGCCGGCGTTGTTCCACACGGGACAGACCGGGGTGGGGGCGGGCATGCCGGGCGGCATGGGCATCAAGCTCAAGTACTCCAATCCCATCTACCTGGACGACGTGGCGGCCGACTTCCCGACCCTGCAGATCGTCATGGCCCACCCGTCCTTCCCGTGGCAGGACGAGGCGCTGGCGGTTGCAACCCACAAGCCCAACACCTGGATCGACCTGTCGGGCTGGTCGCCGAAGTACTTCCCGGCCAACCTGGTGCAGTACGCCAATTCCCTGATCAAGGACCGGGTGCTGTTCGGCTCGGACTACCCGGCCCTGACCCCGGACCGCTGGATGGCCGATTTCGACCGGATTGCCATCAAGCCGGAAGTGCGCCCGGGCATCCTCAAGCACAACGCCCTGAGGCTCCTGGGTCTGGGGTCTTGAACCTCAAGCTCTGGCTTGGAGCGCCGGGACGGGATCCCGTGCTCCCTGCTGGATTCGAGGTCGAGTTGCATTGCCAACGGCGCCGGGTTGGTGTGTCAACGGCATGTCAACAGCTATCCGTCCGGCGAATAAATGGAATTTCCCAAACCGCGTTGCCGCAATGCCCCGCCGGGTGGACAATGCCGGCCCGCGGTTGCCAGGCCGGAAGTTCACGGCCGCAGCGGATCGCAAAGTTTTGAATTCAATGAGGTGGGGCTAATGAGCCAGAAGAACCTGGAAGATGTGTTGAAGGCGGCCGGCAACCCGGTCCAGTTGTTGCGCAACTCCAAGATCGGCGCCTATGTGTATCCCGTGGTGCCGAGCGAGTACACCAACTGGCGGGACGAGCAGCGTGCCTGGCGCGAGAGCGCGGTCCTGTTCGACCAGTCGCACCACATGGCGGAGTTCACCGTCAAGGGTCCGGATGCGCTGAAGCTGATGTCCTACTGCACGATCAACAGCTTCAACAACTTCTCGATCGGCAAGGCCAAGCAGATGGTGCCGATCAGCTACGACGGTTATGTCATCGGCGACGGCATCCTGTTCTACGAGGACAAGGACGAGTTCGTGTTCGTGGGCCGCGCCCCGACGGTGAACTGGCTGCAGTTCCACGCCGAGAGTGGCAAGTTCAAGGTTGACTTCATCCGTGACGACCGCTCGCCGTCAGCCCCGCGCGGCAAGGCCGTCGTCCGCCGCCACTACCGCTTCCAGATCCAGGGACCCAATGCCTGGCAGGTGATCCAGAAGCTCAACGGCGGTCCGATCTCGGAAATCAAGTTCTTCAACTGGGACTACATCAACCTGGGCGGCAAGAAGGTCAAGGCCCTGCGTCACGGCATGGCCGGCGCGCCAGGGCTCGAGCTGTGGGGCCCGTACGCCGAGTACGAACAGGTGTTCAACACCATCCTGGAGGCCGGCCGTGAATTCGGCATTGTGCCGGTCGGTTCGCGCGCCTATGCGTCGAACACGCTGGAGTCCGGCTGGATTCCGTCCCCGCTGCCGGCCGTGTACAGCGGCGACAGCATGAAGAAGTACCGCGAGTGGCTGCCGGCCAACAGCTATGAGGCCACCGGCTCCCTCTGCGGCAGCTTCGTTTCCGAGAACATCAACGACTACTACACGACCCCGTACGACCTGGGCTACGGTCCGTTCGTGAAGTTCGACCACGACTTCGCCGGCCGCGAGGCCCTGGAGAAGATCGCGGCGAAGCCGGAGACCCACCGCAAGAAGGTGACCTTCGCCTGGAACGGCGAGGACATGTCGAAGATCTTCGCCTCGTTCTTCCACCCGGGCAAGCTGTCGAACAAGTACTTCGAGTGGCCGATCGCCAACTACGGCTCGTCGTCGTTCGACGCCGTGCAGAAGGGCGGCAAGACCGTCGGCTACTCCATGTTCGGCGGTTACAGCTACAACGAGCGCACCGCGCTGTCGCTCGGCGTGGTCAACCCGGACGTGCAGATCGGCGAGGAGCTGACCCTGGTGTGGGGCGAGGAGAACGGCGGCACGCACAAGGCCACCGTCGAGCGCCACGAGCAGACCAAGGTGCGCGTGCAGGTTGCTGCCGTGCCCTACGGTGAGGAGGCCCGCAAGAACTACGCCGCGGGCTGGCGCACCAGCAAGTAACTCGAAAGAGCTGCTTGCTACGGGGCAGGCCGTCCTGCCCCGGTTCTCCGACACGGCCGCGCAAGCGGCCGTGTTGCTTTATGCGAACGCCGCGGGCTGCGCCCGGGCGATGACCGCTTCGCCGCCGCCTTCCACCACGGCAGCCAGTCCTGCCACCCGCGGCAGCACCTGTGCCGCGTAGAACTCCGCATGGTCGCGCACGCCCTGCGCGAACGCCGATGACTGCGCGCCCACCCTGTTCACCGACAGCGCCCACTGCCAGGCGCCGCACAGCGTGCCCAGCCAGGTGAGGTAGGGCAGTGCCAGGCTCCCGGCCAGGGCCACCTGCCCGGCCGCATCCGTGGCTTTCAATCGGCCCAGCAGGGTCCTGGTGGCGCTGCGCAGCCGGGCGCAGCCGCCGGGCAGGGTGGTGTGCAGGAGCGAACCGGCTGGCAGGGCTGCTGCCGCCTGCTCGATGTCGGCCAGCAGTTCTTCCAGGGCGGAGCCGCCGTCGCGGGCGATTTTGCGCAGCAGCAGATCCTGGGACTGGATGTAATTGGTGCCCTCGTAAATCGGTCCGATGCGGGCGTCACGGTATATCTGCGAGGCTTCGCACTCGGACATGTAGCCCATGCCGCCATGGACCTGCACGCACACGGAGGAGGCCTCGACGGCGGTGTCCGAACACCACGCCTTGACCACAGGGGTCAACAGGCCCAGGCGGCGTTCGGCTTTGGCGCGGACTTCTGCTGAGGTCTCGGGCGCATGCACCAGGTCGAGGGCTGCGGCAGCCGTGTAGGCCACACCACGCGCGGCGTGGGCTAGTGCATTCAGGGTGAGCAGCATGCGCCGCACGTCCGTGTGCTCGATGATCGCCACCGGCCTGCCGGCTGTGTCACGCCCCTGGATGCGCTCTGCCGCATAGGCGAGCGCCAGCTGCCGGGCGCGTTCGGCCAGGCCCGTGGAATGCAGGCCCACGCCGATGCGCATATGGTTCATGAGCGTGAACATGCATCCCAGCCCGTTGTGCAGTTCGCCCACCAGCCAGCCGCGGGCGCCCCCCTCGTCACCGAGTGCCATCACGCAGGTGGGGCTCGCCTTGATGCCCATCTTGTGTTCCAGCGAGACGGCGCGGATGTCGTTGTCGCGCCAGCCGTCACCCTCGCTCAGGCGCTTGGGTACCAGGAACAGCGACAGGCCGCGCGTGCCCGGCGGGGCATCGGGAGTGCGCGCCAGCACCAGGTGCACGATGTTGTCCGACAGGTCATGGTCGCCCCAGGAAATGAAGATCTTGCGGCCCGTGAGTTTCCAGGCGTTGCCGGGACCGGCCGGGTCCGGCTCAGCCAGCGTGCGCAGCGTCGACAGGTCCGAGCCGGCCTGGGGCTCGGTCAGGCTCATGGCGGCGGTCCATTCGCCGCTGGCCAGGGGTTCGAGGTACTGCGCCTGCAGTTCCTCGCTGGCGTGGGCCTGCAGCACGAGGATGACGCCCACTGCCGTTTCCGCCGCCATGGCGAATGCCAGGTTGGCGCCGCCCCAGATTTCGGTGGCGGCGGCCGACAGCAGCAGGGGCAGGCCCTGGCCGTCACACTCCGGCGGTGCCGACAGCGAGGGCCAGCCAT